>NZ_JAVRHP010000309.1:0-448 GCF_031846505.1 Autumnicola edwardsiae | reverse complement strand
TATTTAAACTAGGCTTTAAAAAATTGTTTGCAGCACATTCTATTTTTTGGGATCATCCCTTATGGACACCATTTTTCTTGTTGAGTTCCAAATACCGATCACTGCTGCCAGTATGATTATATTTTTCATGACATACTGACCTTTCATGGTTAATACAAATGGGAAATGGGAAAACATTTGTTCGGGAAAAATGAAGAAGGTTGAAAAAGTTCCTAACATATGCAGGAAAAGTAAGCCTAAAGCCCATTTCAAAAACTTCCCCGATAACAAGGATATGCCAATAAGGCTTTCAAAAATAGCCAATATAGGCATACAACTTCCTTGTGGAAAGAATTGGCCGGTGAGGGTACAAATGGTTGAGGAAGCCAAATCTTCCGCCGGGCTTAGCCCAACAAAAAATTTAACCATCCCAAACCAGATGAAAATTATGCCAATGCTCCACCTTAAA
>NZ_JAVRHP010000308.1:0-448 GCF_031846505.1 Autumnicola edwardsiae | reverse complement strand
AATTTAAACTAGGCTTTAAAAAATTGTTTGCAGCACATTCTATTTTTCGGGATTAGCCCTTATGGATACCTTATTTGTTGTTGAGACCCAAATATTGATCACTGCTGCCAGTATAATTATATTTTTCATTACATACTGACCTTTCATGGTTAATACAAATGGGAAATGGGAGAACATTTTTTCGGGAAAAATGAAGAAGGTTGAAAAAGTTCCTAACATATGCAGGAAAAGTAAGCCTAAAGCCCATTTCAAAAACTTCCCCGATAACAAGCATATGCCAATAAGGCTTTCACAAATAGCCAATACAGGCATACAACTTCCTTGTGGAAAGAAATGGCCGCTCAGGGTACAAATGGTTGAGGAAGCTAAATCTTCCGCCGGGCTCAGCCCAACAAAAAATTTAACCATCCCAAACCAGATGAAAATTATGCCAATGCTCCACCTTAAA
>NZ_JAVRHP010000307.1:0-448 GCF_031846505.1 Autumnicola edwardsiae | reverse complement strand
TAGGGCCTATTAAATGGGCGCCAAGAATAGTCTGATTTTCTTTATCAATAATGGTTTTGTAGGCATATTCCTGAACATTTAATCGTTTTGCATTGAACCAGCTTTCCGCATTGTTATAATTAACTTGATATTCAATTTGTTGTGATTTGGCTTCTGCTTCGGTCAATCCTACTGATGCCAGTGTGGGTAACGTAAAAACTACGGAAGGCATTGGGGGATAATTGACTTTTTTCTTGTTCCCTTTAATGAGGTTTGAAGCCACAACATGTCCTTCCATCACCGCAACAGGGGTAAGGGGCAAGCCTTTAGAATCTGCCGAATCTCCCGCTGCATAAATATTGGAGTTAGAGGTGCTTTGAAGATATTCGTTGACTGTGATTCCTTTTTTTGAAAAAGATATCCCTGCTTTTTCCAAATCTAAATCAAAAATCGCTGGAGGACGACCGGC
>NZ_JAVRHP010000306.1:0-467 GCF_031846505.1 Autumnicola edwardsiae | reverse complement strand
CCCAGTTCCTTAAGATAAGTGCCATCCACTTTACTCAGTTTTAATTTTTTAAAAAGGCGGGCGGTGTTGGTGTAAATGGTTTTGTATTCCATCATACACCCCTGATGTCCTAAAGCCTGCGCCAAATAACTTTTGCCAACCCCGGAAGCCCCGGTAAGGATAATATTTTCCTTTCTGGTGATAAAATCCAGGGTACCTAAGCGGGTGAACATATTCTTGTCCAGGTTTCGGTTCTGGGTGTAATTCACATCGGCCAGATTGGCCTGTTGTTTAAAGCCGGCCTGCTTTAAAAGCCGCTCTATCTTCCGGTTCTGCCGGTCTTCCCATTGGTGATCGATCAGCAGGGCCAGGTATTCATCGGCAGTAACCTTATCTATACGGTTGTCCTTTATGTGTTGCAGGTGCAACTGGGCCATAGCCCCCAGGCGCATTTGTTTTAGTTTTTCAACAGTCTGATTGTTGTTCAT
>NZ_JAVRHP010000305.1:0-468 GCF_031846505.1 Autumnicola edwardsiae | reverse complement strand
GGAATGCCCACTTATGACAACACCAATTTTATCAGCTTGGTAAAACAACTAATAGAATCTGGGAAGCAGACTGCAAACATTATCAAGACCGTCAAGTTCTTAAAAACCCAAAAAGAAAACATTGAAAAGGTCAACGATGTGGTCAAACAATTAAAAGCAGTTAGGGAAATTGGACGGAACAATCAACGTCTGATCAATGTAATGCAAAATGATTTAAGTGATATTCTTGACAGTCCTTATATCAAACCCGATGAAGTGGCAAGGGTATCGGAATCTTTTAGTGCCATTGTAGAAAATTCCTTGGACACAATGGACTTTATCGACCAGATCTTGTCCAGCGACTACCTAAAAATGAGCGATGCCGACCGTGCGGATATCCTGAAAGAAAAGGAAAAAGAATCGAAAAATATGGTTTCGGAAATCACATTGAAAACCAAACGATACCGAGATATAATTTCTTTCCGCAAG
>NZ_JAVRHP010000304.1:0-486 GCF_031846505.1 Autumnicola edwardsiae | reverse complement strand
CAGGAGATAAAAGATAATTTTAGAAAAAAATAAAGACCACCCCGACCTTCGGTCACCCCTCCTTAAAAAAAGGAGGGGAGCTTTTAAAAGGTGCTTCCTGTTTTTCAAGGGAAGTAAAACTATTAACTGGGAGCTGATTTAAATGGAAGATTTTGGATAAAATTCCGAAAAGAAATAACTATCACAACTTTCGGTTGCCCCTCTATAAAAAGTAGGGGGAGCTTTTACAGGGTGCTCAAAAACTTAATTTTGAAGTAAAATTTTATGTAAATCAAAACAAATCCCTCCTTCCCTTTTTTAAGGGTAAAGTGGAATTATCAGCGGATAGCTAATTTAGGAAAATAACCAAAAAAAGCTCCTTCCCTTTTTTCAAGGGAAGGTGGATTAATCAGCGGGAGCTGATTAAGACGGAAGGGTTAAAACCATAATTATGAAACAATTAATTCACAATAAAAAGCACCTGGAAACCTTCAGGAAAACCTTGAG
>NZ_JAVRHP010000303.1:0-488 GCF_031846505.1 Autumnicola edwardsiae | reverse complement strand
ATTTCCTGAAGTTCTTTCTTACTTGCTGTGATCTTCTGCTGTTTTTCAGGGGCTTTGTTCCCTTTGGCTTTTCGATCCCTGCTGCTTTGTACACGCACCTTGGAAAGATGCTCCTCCAGATCTTCTGCCGGGACTTTGATCTCCAGGCTGTCCATGGAAGCATTGGCTTTTACAGGAGCGGAATCAATTGCCTGAGTGTGCCCGGTTACCAATCCGATTTCAATACACAGCTTTAAAACTTTGGTAAAAACTTCCTCAAAGATATCTTCAGGAAAAAGCTGCCGGGTACGGCTGATGGTACTGTGCCAGGGCAGTTCTTCATCCACATCATATCCTAGGAAATAGAGGATGTCCAACCGCATTGCGCAGTGGTTCATTACCCCACGATCAGTAGTGATATTCTCCAGATATCCCACCAGGCAGATCTTGAAAAAGACCACAGGGTCAATGCTTTTCTGTCCGCTATCTCCGTAGAACTTTTGCGTGAG
>NZ_JAVRHP010000302.1:0-488 GCF_031846505.1 Autumnicola edwardsiae | reverse complement strand
ATTGCATCAAAAACAATGAGCTGTAGCACGTTTGCCACGAGAAAAAGACGAAAACTGGAACCCACAACTCGTGACAAAAGAAAAAAGGAGGATCCTGTTTTGTAGGAATACCGGCCAAACCGGCTCTCCAGATAGCTGTAAATTGAAGTCAGGTTCATCCTGTAGTACAGGGGCAGCAGCACTAGTCCAATTACAGCGTAACCAACAGTATAGCCTAAAACCACCTGAAAATAACTAAATCCCTGGGTTTCTACAGTGCCGGGAATAGAAATAAAGGTAACGCCACTAAGGGAAGCGCCAATCATTCCAAATGCTACCAGGTACCAGGGAGATTGGCGGTTAGCCTTAAAGAATTCCGCATTAGTGCCCCCTCGTCCTGTTAAATAAGATATTAAAATGAGTACGCCAAAGTATCCGGCAATGAGGAGCAAAATCTGGTACGGCTGCATGAAATCTGGATTAAGGCCACGAATTTACAAATTTGGTGT
>NZ_JAVRHP010000301.1:0-488 GCF_031846505.1 Autumnicola edwardsiae | reverse complement strand
AAGAAAAGAGGTACAAAAGTATATGGAGCGTCAGGAGTCAAGAATCAGGAATTAAGTAAAAAGAGGAGAGAGGAGAGAGGAAAGACAAGAGAGGTAAAAGAAGAGAGGTAAAAGAAGAGAGGTAAAAGAAGTACGAAGGGAAAACTGAGATTCTGAGGTGTCGGTTCTCCTCGGTTTTGAATTATGATCAAAAATATGGAAATTGAATTGTGAGCTATAAGATTTTAGTTCCAGTCATTATATAAAACGATACTAGACAATAAAAAATAGCAATAAGAAATAAATAATTCTGGGAATGACAGATAAAGAAATAATAGAAAAACTAAAATCCATTGTTACACCATATACTCAGCGGAAGGAAGGGCTGGAGAGCTTTAATGAGGAGACAGATTTCATTAATGACCTCAAAATAAATTCTGCTAACCTGGTAGATGTTGTGCTGGATGTGGAAGACGAATTTAATATTGAAATTGATAATGATGCCATGG
>NZ_JAVRHP010000300.1:0-500 GCF_031846505.1 Autumnicola edwardsiae | reverse complement strand
TCCTTCATTTTCCTTTTCGAGGTAGCTAACAAAACCGGCCGAACTCTGGGAGTAATTCCCGCCTAACTTTTGAGGTGTGATGGTGATATACATAGCCGAAAATTTTACAGGTTATTATCAGAAAAATTCTTTTCACCCCTACCATCTTGTTCCGGTTGCGGAACGTTATCCTTTTTCTCTCGAAGGATTTTCTTTTCCAGGATGAGTGGTTTCTTTTGAGATGTTTCGGTTTGGAAAAGTGAGGCGATCATCGCCGCGGTGGGTTTGGTTTGCGTTTTTTCCATATCACGCATAATGGCAATAACCGCATTAATACGTTTCTTAAAAGAAGCTTCGATAGTCCTACCTGTAGGCCCTAATTTTTCTCTTGGAGAAATTTCGTTATAGAAGAAAAAGTCGAGCATTGTCTCCAGGGCTTCGGTGTGTGATTTGAAATGTGTTCTTGAAAATTCCTGGAAGCGTTTTGCTGTTTCCTTTTTGAACCTGATGCCAATAAATGA
>NZ_JAVRHP010000030.1:0-36445 GCF_031846505.1 Autumnicola edwardsiae | reverse complement strand
AATTATGAGGTTTAACCGGACACTCCGAATTTTTTCTTCCCCGCCCGTTATCGTCAATAATAACGTGTAGAGCTTTCTTTTTTTTGTAAATTTTTAACTGCAGTAAACCCTTTTCCTTTTTATTGTTAGCAAGGCCGTGCCAGATACTATTTTCTACTAAAGGTTGTATAAGCATAGGCGGAATAAGCGTTTTTTCCTGGTCAATATCCCCATCAACAGTAATCGAATAACTAAAGCGCTCTGGCATCCGCAACATTTCAGCTTCAATATAAAGTTTAAGTATTCTAATTTCTTCTGCTATAGGAATATATTTTTTCTCGGAATTTTCCAATATTGAACGTGTGAGGTTGGCAAAAGTTACCAGGTAATCATCTGCAGTTTCAGTATCTTTTTCAGCTATATAATAGCGAATTGCGTTAAGAGAATTGAATATAAAGTGCGGATTCATCTGAGCACGCAGCGCCTTTAATTCCATATCTGCTACGCGAGCGTCGGACTCTGCAATTTTACCAAATTCCTGGGCATCCCGTCGTTTTTTGTACTGCCAGTAACCAAAAGTGGCGCAAAGAATTAGGAATGATAAGCCGCCAAAAGCGATATAGAGAACTTTTTTTTGAAAAGCTAATTCATCATTTGCCACGCGTTTTTGGTATTCCATTTGATATTCCAATTCTTTGCGGGTAATTTTAACTGTCTTTTCATTTCCTAGTAATAAATCCTGCAGCAGAATATGCTCCTTATAGGTCCCTAAAGCTCGTAGATCTCCAATTTTCTCATAGAATTTGCTAAGCGCGTGCAAAGCCAGGCTATTAACCTGCATTACATATTTTTTTCTAGCTATGGCTAATGCTTCCCTGACTTGTTGTAGTGTCGCTTCAGGCCCTTTCAGGTAAGCATGGAGAGCTTTAAGTAAAGCCTGTTGGTAGTAATTATTAGTAGCTTCCCAAAGTACAGCTTTAACAATAAGAACATCATTTTTTAGTTGATGCCTCAGTTTTAAGGCTTCCCTGAAGCACTTTAATCCATCTTCAGGATTTTGGTAAACGGCAAGTTCACTATCGTGTATAGTTAATTTAAATTTCCTTTCAGGTTTATGATATTTATTTTTCAGAAGGGAATTAATAGAATCGAGAGGTAATTTTTGAACCTTGGTATCCCCGGAATGTGACCCTAGAATTAATAGTATAATTAATGCTCTTATCATAAATACCGGGATTACAAGCGTATGCAAAAACAATTAAATTTTCACGCTTAATCCATTCTCGATTACGAAAATTCAGTTAAGGTAAACGCTTACATATTTATAAGGGGGCACCAGGTTATTTAAAACTAACTTAGTGATTTCTAAGGGGGTAATTAAATATACAAAACTTTTCATCATATCTACACCTTAAAAAATATTTTGCCAGCAGACTTCAATACAAACTGTTAGGATAATTATTTAACCATGAAAAAATTGATCCTGTTATTATTATTTATAGCTGTTTCAGAGACAGGGCGGGCATTTGTAAATGAGGTGCATCCCTTTAGCTGGCGGGTGAGGGACTCAATCTTACTGGCGGGTGAGAAAGCTGAAGAACTTCAGGGTCTAAACAAAAATTCTAGATTTAATGAGAGCGTACCAGATTTTTCAGCTAATGGTCTCAATTTCGAAATTGAACTAACAGACATTTTTATGGGAAATTTTGAAGATGTTCCCTTTAAAAGAGATGAATTGTTCTTCAATCTCTTATTTAACGCTTATGTTACAGAATATGCTAAAAACTGTGACAGTACCCTTCCACCCGACAAAATTGAATTAACTAAACGTGAATGTAGTTCTCAGGAAATTGTAAAAAACGGATACGGAATAACTATAAGCAGAAATTGCGTTAGCTGGAGAACCGTAGGGACAGGTTATTTTGCTGCTCCCAAAATGTATACTGCTTTGCAGACTTTAGAGCAATTTCTCTTAGGCAACGTGTTATCTATGGCACAAAATGCTGATGTGATGGGTGCTTCAGTCAAAATGACGGGAGAAATGAAATCTGTACACATGGATATGGCAGCCCTTGTAAGAATGAATGGTTGTGATAGCCCCGGAATTAAAAGGTTTCAGGAAAATCTTAGATTATTTGCTCATGACCTGCAACCTATTCGGATAGAAAGCATGATTGCCAAAAGAAAAGGGGAGAAAACTGAGGTTGCAATGAACCAGGACGTAAGGCTATTGGTGGAAGATCTGGTTTATGAAAATTCCCGTCAATGGAATTTTAATAGTTTTCATAAGGGAAGTGTAGACCAGGTGCTAATTTTGACCTATGATAGTAAGGGACGTCCCGGTAAACTCACAGCTGAATATTTATTTACAGGTTTTAACGGGAAAAAGAAAGGTTCAGTTACTGTTACATTCAACAGCAAAGGACTTCCCGATTGTCTCTATTTTTTTGACTTCCCCAGTACTTGCAGGCCGACAAGCAGAAAAATAGTAAACACCTATGCTCAAAATGGCTATATGAATAAAACCATGCCTGAAGTAGTACCAGCTCAGACTAGACGCCAGCAATTTCCTACAAAAGTTAGCAATCAAGAAGTTCCTATGGACGTGCCTTTTGCTGTTATTGAAAGTGTACCCATATTTCCCGGATGCGGGAACGAAATAAATAATGAAGCTAAAAAGAAATGTACATCGCAAAAGATTAGTGAAATAGTTAATCAAAATTTCAACACAAGATTAGGAACCCATCTGGGGCTAAGTGGTATAAACAGGGTTATCGTTCAATTTAGAATAGACCATAACGGCAACATTGCCGATATTAAATCACGTGCTCCACATCCTGCATTAGAAGAGGAAGCAGAACGTGTGGTTAACCTGCTTCCAAAGATGACACCTGGTAAGCAGAGAGGTCGGCCGGCTGGTGTATTTTATTCTTTGCCCATAGTTTTTCAGGTTATGGAGGATGAGTCAGGAAAGAAAATCAAGGCAACTCCACTAAAAAAAGAAATAAAAAACAATGAAGCCAGAAAAAGTATAAGCAGTACAAAATTAAAAGAGCTATTTAATTTGAATAAAGATAAATGAGTAATGACCTAAAAGTAAATAAAGACCAAAAAATATTAACTTAAAATCTCTAATTATGAAATCAAGTTTAAAAATTTTGACCTGTTTTATCAGCTTTGGAATATTCTTGTGTACTACAGCAACCAACGCCCAGGATCAAGAACGGATAACACCCCCTGGCAAGCCTAGTAAAGTTAAAAGTATCGATGACTTTTCAAATCACTGTTTTAAAATTTACAACACGGTATTTGTTTATGACAGCCTGGTACAAACTGGTGTAGAAATTCCTGCAGAAATAGAAGATGAAATAGCAACAGATATTGAAGCACGCATCGATAGTTTATCTGATATTGTCCCTGATATGATAGGCGAAGTGGATAATGCACCACTTATGCGTAAATTACGAGCTGCAGGCAGCTTAAATAAGTCAAGAAAGGCAATCTCTTACATGCTCCAATTTACTAAAAAATATACCCTGGGAAGTGGTGAAACTGAAGGAGAAAATATAAGTTCTACTGAAAAATAATAATTTAACTAAACATTCGGAACATATTTATTTTACTCCCAAATCCTGTACTGTATTTATAAGGAAAGCAACCATATTAAAGTCAGAATACCTCAATGCTTAAAATTCAGCTAGACTCGAATTGAGACTCACCCCACTTCCAAAGTGGCAGCATATTAGAGTTTTAGGACTTACATTCTATCCTGTTCCTTTGCTGCCGGGGATTTCTTTGCGAAGTATTTCTGATATTTCCAGTAAGAAACTGCCCCCAAAACTGCTACCGCGGCAATCGAGTAATAGATAAAAGTTGGTGTAATTACTTTATCTCCGCTGGCATAAGAATGGAGTCCGCTCAGGTAAAAGTTTACTCCAAAATAAGTCATCATAATACTCGAAAAAGCTACGATAGCCATCAAATTAAAGAACCATCTGCTCCTTAATCCGGGTACCATTCGCATATGAATTACAAAAGCATAGATCATAATACTAATTAGTGCCCAGGTTTCTTTTGGATCCCAGCCCCAGTAACGTCCCCAGCTTTCATTTGCCCACTGCCCTCCAAGAAAGTTTCCGATGGTGAGCATAACAAGGCCCACAGTTAAAGCGAGTTCGGTTATAATGGTAATTTCTCGTATGTTAAGATCCATCTTCTTCTTGTTTTTAGAAGTAGTAAGGATCATTAACAGCAAAGAAACCACTCCCAGGATCATTCCTAATGTTAAAGGGCCGTAACTACCCACGATTACTGAAACGTGAATCATTAACCAGTAAGAATCCAACACGGGTTGTAAATTTGCAATAGAAGGATCCATCCAGTTCCAGTGTGCAATCATCAGGATCATAGAAGTTACAAAAGCCGTAGAAGCAATGGTAAGGTTACTTTTTCTTCCAAATGCCAAACCAAAAAACATGGTTGCCCAGGCCACATAAATCATAGATTCATATGCGTCACTCCAGGGCGCGTGGCCAGAAACGTACCATCTCGCAGCCAAGCCGAGGGTATGAAGAACAAATAGAATAATGATAATTACGACACTGCCTTTTATGAGGCCACGCATCAATTTATTGTCTTTAAAGATCTGGGCAATGACAAGAACGAGCATTGCCAAACCTGCAACCATATACATCCAGAACAGGTTTCTGAAAATATCATATTTATTATAGGTAATTTCAGTTTCAATTTTATCTTCCGAAGGCATTACTTCAGAACCAAATTTCTTCTGAAAACTTTTAATGCTCCCCAAAAATTCATTAGCTCTCCCGTAATCTCCGGTTTCCCTTGCATCCTGCAAAGCATTCATATAAAGCGGTAAAATCTGTTTTGCATAAACGGAATCCATGCCTTTAAAAGCTGCTTCTTCCACTTCCGGATAAGAAACCCACTTATCATTTTCATGCTCCGGAACCGGAAATATTTTAAGCACTTCCCCCTGCAAAGCCTGATAAAGCAGATTTACTTTTTTATCAGTTTCTATATAATCTTTCTGAAATTTATTTGGAACTGCTGCCTTGTAAGCACCATCCAAATGTTCCGATAATTTGTAATTTCCTGTGCTATCAAAAAAGTCAGTAAGAGCAAGATATTTTTTCCCTTCCTCAACATTAAGGATTTTATGAATACTGTCGTTGTTCTTTTCAACAAAAATAAGCGGCACATTGTACCAAACCATTGGGTTCTCTGTCATTGAAACCAGAACCTGATCAGAGGTAAGTCCGTTATAACTATCTTTCTTACTAAGTTTCCTAAGTAATTCTGAAGAATAGGTGTTTGCAGGCTTCATACGCCCACCGGCGTCCTGTATTACCAATCGGCCAAATTCCGCAGCATGATCTTCTTTTACCGCATTTTTAACAATTAGAGAATCTATTTGTCTGCGCGTATTTTCAATATGTTCGTGATCTGTCTGCGTTTCCTGTGCAAATCCGCTAAAACTGGTTGCCAAAAGTAAAATTGCTACAGTAGCTAAATTCTTTTTCTTCAGTTTTATCTTATCCAATCTTTCTTTAAGTTGTCCAAAACGGGAGCCTTTGTCAAACAAAATCCACATTAAGCCAAGATAGAGAAGGAAATAACCAATATAGGTTATCCAGGTACCCCAGTAATCGTGATTTACAGAGAGGACTGTTCCTTTTTCATCGGGATCGAAACTGGACTGAAAAAACCGATAACCTTCATGGTCCAAAATATGGTTCATATAAATTTCATATTCAAAATTTTCCTCGCCTTCCTGTATTACTTCAACATCACTTTGAAAAGAAGCGTAGCTGTTTTCTGTTCCGGGATATTTTTCAGCAATAAAGTCATTTAACTTTAGCGCAAAAGGAAGTTCTTTTTCTATAGAACCGTAATTAAGGAAAATTTCCAGTCCGGCAAGCTCAAGCTTTTCAGGTTCAGTGGGGATTCCTTTGCCACCAAGGAGCGTCACCGTTTGTGACTCGCCCTGAGAGCTAACTTTTAAAGTAACCCCATCTGGCTGATCCTTCATTTTTTGTGCCGTAGGTACAATATCGTATGCGCCCCTTACCACAGGCTCGGGAACTACAAACTGCATTGTTCCTATATTGTAAAGCGAGCGCAGCATAAGGTTTTGAGTAGAATCGGCCAATAACTGCCCTCTTTTCTGGTCTGCCATTCTCATATAATCCCCTTCAAACGGAGAATCTATAGTATATTCACCTTCTCCATTTAACTGGATATTTATTGCCCCTTCCGTAGGATTGTTCAGCGTAAAAAGAGTGTTGTGGATATTGCTCACCTGCCCTTCCTGAAGATAATGATCATGCCTTTGGCCGCCTCCTGCCTCAACTATCTTCAGGTACCTTTCTCCATCTTCTGTTGGTACCAGGGTTTCTTCAGCGCCATGAATAAAATTTGTAACTTCAAAAGTTACCGGCTGCCCGCTGTAATCTGTATTTAATTGGTAATCATTTTCAGTTTCCGGGGCCAAAAGCACTTCTTCCTGGAGAACCCTTCTTCTTGGCTGCCCATCTATTTCGCCATCCAGGAAAAAAGTAAAATAAGTTTCCTGCGTAAGGAATTTTTTTGTCGTCTCCCCTTCCCTAATGGGCATAATCCCTTCGTAACTAATATAACGGGTTACAAATGCTCCAATAAGGATAAGAATAAAAGAAAGGTGCAAAACCAGCGTGGACCATTTTTCTTTTTTCAGAAGCTGATATCGTTTAATATTTCCAAGGAAATTAATCACAAAAAAGACCATTATCCCCTCAAACCACCAGGTATTGTAAATAAGAACCCTCGCGGTTTCAATACTGTACCAGGTCTCTATAAAAGTTCCCAACGCCATGGAAATGGCAAAAACGATGAATAAAACTGCCATTATACGGGTAGAAAAAATGACAGAGGCTATCTTATTCTGCATGAAAAGTTGTACTTTAAATCGGCTGCAAATTTAAGGAATTTTAACGGTTTTGTAAGACTTCCAACCTTCAATATCCTGCCGAAAATGTTAATTTTCCAACAGTAATTTTTTTGGTAATTTAGCCGAATGACTCAAGTGGTAATTTTAGGCGCCGGAAATGTAGCTACACATTTGTACAGGGCATTTCAAAAAACGGAAGATATTGAAGTTGTCCAGGTTTTTAATCACAGGCCAGAAAAGTTAGCCAATTTCCCTAAAACCTCCACCACTACTGCTATTTCGGAATTAAAAGCAGCCCATATTTATATTTTTGCCTTAAAAGATGATGCCATCCTTAAAATGGCAAATATCATCCCCGATTTTGGTTCGTTATACCTGCATACTTCAGGAGGAATTGGTTTGGATGCTTTGTCAAATTTCAGGAATTACGGAGTTTTTTATCCGTTGCAGACATTTTCAGCAAAAAGGGAGGTCGATTTCGCTGAAATTCCCATGTGTTTGGAAGCAAATTCAGAAAAAAACCTTCAGAATATCAAAAAATTGGCTACAGGGATCTCAACCAGACTTTTCGAAACAAATTCTCAACAAAGAAAGGCGCTGCACGCTTCCGCAGTATTCGTTTGTAATTTTACGAACCATCTTTATACTATTGGGGCCGATATTTGCCAAAAAAACGACCTCTCTTTTGAAATGCTAAAACCACTTATAAAAGAAACCGCCTCTAAAATTGAACAATTATCGCCTGAAGAGGCACAAACGGGACCGGCAATTCGCAACGACCGTAAGACAATTGAGGGCCACCTTGAACTGCTGGATAAAAACCAGAAAAACATATACAAACTGCTAACAGCATCGATCAACAACTTACATGGAAAGAAATTATAAAGAATACCTTAACCAGATCACCACTTTTGTTTTTGATGTAGATGGCGTACTTACAGATGGTTCTGTACAGGTAAGTACTGCCGGAGAATTACTTCGCACAATGAATATTAAAGATGGATATGCCCTTAAAGTGGCAAAAAATGCCGGATACACGGTCTGTATTATTTCCGGCGGAAAAAACGAGGGTGTAAGGATGCGGCTAAGGGATTTGGGCATAAACGATATTTACCTTGGTATTGCCGACAAAGTGGAGCAAATGGATGAGTTTTTTGACATTTATGAAATTAATCCCGATGAAGTCCTCTATATGGGAGACGATATTCCCGATTATTATCCTATGAAACTTGTGGGACTGCCTTGTTGCCCGCAGGATGCCGTGGCCGAGGTAAAGGAAATCTCCAAATATGTTTCTCATAGAAAAGGCGGAAAAGGCTGCGTTCGGGATGTTATTGAACAGGTCCTGAAAGTACAGGGCAAATGGATGGAAAGAGAATGAACTGGCTTTTACTCATTATCGCCGGACTTTTTGAAGTGGGATTTGCTTTTTGTTTGGGAAAGGCAAAATTCAGCACCGGAGCGACCAGCAATCTGTGGTTAGCGGGATTCCTGGTTTGCCTTGCCGCAAGTATGCTCCTGCTTTACAAAGCAACACAAACCCTGCCTATAGGAACCGCCTATGCCGTCTGGACCGGGATTGGTGCTGCCGGCACAGCATTACTCGGAATTTTGATTTTTAAAGAACCGGCTCATTTCTGGAGAATATTTTTTCTCAGCACGTTAATAATGTCTATTATCGGATTAAAATTTGTATCCAACTAAGGCGCGTTTATGCTCAACTATTTAAATCTAATTCGCTATAAAAACCTTCTTTTTATAGCTTTTACGCAATTTCTGATAAAATACGGCCTCTTCGAAGCTTTTGACGCGGCTATTACTTTGAGCCTTTTTGGATGTTTTCTACTCGCCCTTGCAACGGTTTGCCTTGCAGCCGGTGGCTATATAATTAATGACGTTTACGACATTGAGACTGACAGGATCAACAGGGGAAAAGATACAGTTATCGGCACCCATATTTCAGAAAAAACCGGCACCACGTGGTTTCTTATTCTTAACGTGACTGGTGTGGGCATTGGCTTTTATCTATCAAATATAATCGGCTGGCCGGCCTTTTCAGGCTTGTGGATCTTTGCATCCGCTATTTTATACTTTTATGCGACTTACCTCAAACAACTGGCGTTAATAGGAAATATAATTGTAAGCTGCACCATTGCAGGAGTTGTTGTGATAGTGGGGCTATATGACCTTTTACCTGCTATAAACGAGCAAAATCAACCTGCACAATCGCTGCTTTTTTCAATTCTGCTGGATTATGCGCTCTTTGCTTTTTTAATCAATCTTTTAAGAGAAATGGTAAAAGACCAGGAAGACATAAAAGGTGATTATAATGCCGGGATGCAAACCTTACCTATACAGCTGGGGATTGCCCGTACCAACAAAGTGATTTTTGCGGTAGCAATAATTCCGTTGGTTGCTATAGTTTATTACATTTATAATTATCTTTTTGAGAATACCTACTCAACACTATACGTATTGCTTTTAATTGTTGCCCCGCTTCTTTATGTAATGGTAAAAATACTGGATGCCGAAAAAAGGAAACAGTTTACCCATTTAAGCCTTATTCTGAAACTGATCCTTTTCTTCGGACTATTTTCTCTGGGATTACACAAATTTATAATTTAGATCATGCTGAAAAATTACCTCAAGAACAAAGAAATTATCCTTGCTTCGGGTTCTCCCAGAAGACAAAAATTCTTTAAAGAAATGGAAATTCCTTTTACCGTAGATGTTCGCCCGGTAAAGGAAGTTTTCCCGGAACATTTAAAGAATGAAGAGATAACCGACTTCCTCGCAGAACTTAAAGCTGAAGCTTTTGGTGATCTAAAACCAAATCAGATCCTTATCACCAGTGATACTATTGTTTACAATGAAGGTGTGGCAATGGGAAAACCTGCAGATGCCGAAGAAGCTGTGGCTATGATAACATCCCTCTCGGGAAAAGAGCACCAGGTAATAACGTCGGTGTGTTTTACAACAGCTCAAAATCAGGAAACTTTAAATTGCACAACAAAGGTTAAATTAAAAACCCTAACTTCCGAAGAAATAGCGTATTATGTTCGACAATATAAACCTTTTGATAAAGCAGGTGGTTATGCCATTCAGGAGTGGATAGGACTTATAGGAATTACCAATATTGAAGGGAGTTATGTTAATGTGGTGGGTTTACCAACACATCTTGTCTACGAAAAATTAATGGAGTTTTGTAGCTTATAATCTGTCCCCGTGTACTTTAGGTGAGGGAATGCTTTAGATAAATAAGTTTCTTGTTTTAATGGAAATAAACGTACAAAAAAATATATTTGCAGAAAAATCAGGATCCTTTAATGAATACAATAATTTCTGTAATTCCAGTAGAAGTTTTTTATAGTATAGCCATTTTCCTGTTGCTGCTTATTCTTCAGTTTTTCTTAAAGCAAGCTGCAAAAAGGGTTGGGGAGCGTGCAGAGATTAATATCACGCGAACCAGGTTGATGTTCAAATATATTAATATCCTCATCTTTATACTGGCAGTTTTTCTCTTATCTATTGCCTGGGGCGTTGGATGGGCAGAGTTTTCCCTTATATTTTCTTCGGTTTTTGCCATACTGGGAGTAGCTCTTTTTGCGATATGGTCCATTCTAAGTAATATTACTTCAGGAGTAATTATGTTTTTCTCTTTTCCGTATAAAATTGGAGATAAAATAAAGATCCACGACAAAGATCTTCCTGTTGAAGCTATTATTGAAGATATTAAGGCTTTTCACCTGCACCTTAGATCTTTAGATGGAGAATTAATAACTTATCCAAACAATCTTATCCTTCAAAAGGCAGTTTCGCTGCTAGAAAAGAATGCACGGCTCGATGAAGGTAAAGATGCACTTTAAAAGTTAAACCTACCGAAACGAGGTAGAAGAGCCTGCAAAGTTTTTATATTTGATGCTGTTACCTAAAAACATGGGAATGCGTAAATTTCTATCTCTCCTGATTCTCTTTTTTTTATTTTCGGAAATCCACTCCCAGGCACCAAAAAAATTAAGTGCTTCCGAAATTTTTCACGAGATTCAGCAACTTAATTTTCTTGGATCGGTTTTGTACCTCGCTGCGCATCCTGATGATGAAAACACCCGGCTTATTTCTTATTTATCGAACGAAAAAAATGCCAGGACCGCATATCTTTCCCTTACAAGAGGTGACGGCGGACAAAATTTAATAGGCTCGCAAATAAGGGAAGAGCTGGGAGTGATAAGGACCCAGGAATTACTGGCGGCGCGAAGGATAGATGGCGGCCAGCAATTTTTTACCCGTGCCAACGATTTTGGCTATTCAAAAACCCCCGGTGAAACTTTGGAAATCTGGAACAAAGAAGAAGTCCTTAGCGATGTAGTGTGGGTTATTCGCAAATTTAAGCCAGATGTGATTATTAACCGATTTGATCACCGCACCCCCGGCACCACTCATGGCCATCATACCTCTTCAGCAATTCTTAGCGTAGAAGCTTTTGAACTGGCAGATGATAAAGATGTTTTTCCAGATCAACTAAAATTTACGAAAACGCATCAACCCCAGAGGTTGTTTTTTAATACTTCCCCCTGGTTCTACGGAAGCCAGGAAGCTTTTGAAGAAGCGAGTAAACAGAATCTTCTAAAGTTTGACACCGGGGTATACTTTCCGCTGAAGGGTCTTTCCAATCCCGAAATTGCTGCTTTAAGCAGAAGTCAGCATCGTTCCCAGGGTTTTGGAAGTACAGGCAGCCGGGGAGTTCAGGAGGAATACCTGGAACTGATAAAAGGTGAAATGCCTGAAGGAAAAGAAGATATTTTTGAGGGCATCAATACTTCCTGGAGCCGTATTGAAGGCGGTGCCGAAATTGGTGAAATTTTAAATGCCGTTAAAGATAACTTCAATTTCACCAATCCTGCTGCCAGCCTGCCCAGGTTAATAGCAGCTTACAGGCTTATAAAAGAACTGAAAAACGAGCACTGGAGGGAAATAAAATCTGAAGAAATAAAGAATATTATTGCCGCCTCTGCCGGGCTCTACCTGGAGGCTGTTGCCGGCACTTCTGCCGCAATACCTTCAGAAGAAATACCGGTTAGATTTGAAGCCATTAACCGAAGTGATTTTGCCATTACCCTGCAAAAAGTCGAATTATCACCAAATAACTCTTCTCTTGAACCTGCTGTTACTTTAAAAAACAACAATGGCTGGAGCGAAGAATTAGTGCTCAAAATTCCGGAAGACAGCAAAGCCACGTCCCCCTACTGGCTTAATGAAGAAGGAAGTACAGGTATGTATAAAGTTGAAAACAGGCAATTAATAGGTCTTCCAGAAACTCCGGCGAGCACAAAAGCAACATTTTACCTGGATTTTAACGGAACAGAAATTCCCTTCAGCAAGGAAGTGATCTATAAATATAACGATAATGTATATGGGGAAACCTATCGTTCTTTTGAAATTATTCCGCCGGTTTCTGTAGAATTTGAGGAAAATGTGATAATCTTTGCCAGTGCTCAAAAAAGGCAAATATCGGCAAAGATAGTTTCCGGGAAAGAAAACCTTCAGGGTACACTGGCCCTTGATTTGGGAGAAGGCTGGAAAATTGAATCCGTAACGAGAAACTTCAGCATTGCTCAAAAAGGTGGCTCTGTAACTTTAAACTTCAGCATTACTCCTCCTGTAGATGAGAGTGAAACTTATATTATTCCGAAGGCAGAAGTTGAAGGAAAAATTTATTCAGAAAAAACTGTTCATATAGATTATGAGCATATCCCTTATCAAACATTGGTTTTACCTTCAAAGTTAAAGGTTGCCAAGCTGAATATTAATAAAAAAGGCCAGCAAATAGGTTACATTGAAGGAGCCGGGGATGTGGTTCCTGAAAGCCTGGAACAAATTGGCTATAAGGTTACCCGAATTTCCCCTGCGGGCATTTCAGAAGCTTCTTTAAAGCGATTTGATGCTGTAGTTGTAGGAATCAGGGCCTATAATATTGTTGAAGAATTGAGATATAAGCAGGCAGCACTGCTCAATTACGTAAAGAACGGCGGAAATTTGATTGTACAATACAACACAAACCGGGGCCTTAAAATCGATAATATCGCACCGTACAACCTCGAACTTTCCCGCGACAGGGTGACTGAAGAAGAGGCCGAAGTAAACTTTCTCGCCGAAGATCATTCTCTGCTAAACTATCCCAACAAGATCACTACAGGAGATTTTGAGAATTGGGTACAGGAACGAGGACTCTATTTTCCCAACGCCTGGGCTCCGGAATTTACCCCTGTACTTTCTATGAACGACAAAGGGGAAACTCCAAAAGACGGAAGTTTGCTGGTAGCAAAGTATGGCCAAGGTTATTACATTTACACAGGAATAAGCTTTTTTAGACAATTTCCCGCCGGAGTTCCAGGTGCATATAAACTTTTTGCCAATATGATCTCAATAGGTAATTAATGGAAAAGCCTGAAAAATATACCTGGAAGAAAAGCTACACGGTAGTTTTGGTGGCAAACGTGATCTATATTCTTCTTTTTTACTTCATAATGAACTACTTTGGGTAATGGAATTAATTGACTGGTTTGTCCTCATAATCACTATCACTTCTATTGTTTGGTACGGCGTTTATAAATCCCGTGGAAGTAAAAATGTGCAGGATTACATAAGAGGTGGTAACGATGCGCAGTGGTGGACAATCGGGCTTTCGGTTATGGCAACCCAGGCAAGTGCAATCACTTTTCTTTCCACTCCCGGCCAGGCTTTTCATGATGGGATGGGTTTTGTTCAGTTCTATTTTGGCCTTCCCATTGCCATGGTGATTATTTGTATGGTATTTATTCCTATTTACCACAAATTGAAAGTTTATACCGCTTACGAATATCTCGAATCCCGCTTCGACAGGAAGACGAGGACTCTTACAGCCATCCTTTTTCTTATCCAGCGGGGACTCGCCGCCGGACTTACCATTTATGCACCGGCCATTATACTTTCGGCTGTTCTGGGCTGGAATTTAAACGGGTTAATATTACTTATAGGAGCTCTGGTTACTGTTTATACCGTTTCTGGAGGAACCAAGGCTGTAAATGTTACCCATAAACAGCAAATGGCCGTGATCCTAACCGGGATGATTTCTACTTTTTTTATTATTCTTTCCTATTTGCCCGAAAATATAGATTTTAATTCTGCCATGGAAATTGCGGGATCGAGCGGAAAAATGGAAATCCTGGATTTTTCTTTTGATCTGGAAAATCGATATACCTTTTGGAGCGGATTAATTGGCGGATCCTTTCTTGCCCTCTCCTATTTTGGCACAGATCAAAGCCAGGTACAGCGCTATTTAACAGGCCGGTCTGTAAGGGAAAGCCAAATGGGAATGATCTTTAACGGACTGCTGAAGGTGCCGCTGCAATTCTTCATCTTACTGGTGGGCGTGATGGTTTTTGTCTTCTATCAATTTAATGAAACTCCGCTTAATTTTAATCCGGCAGCAACCCAGACGGTATTGGAGTCAGATTATTCCAATCAATATGAAGACCTGATGATGGAACATCAGGAAATTCAGGAAAAAAAACAGCAATTAACCTATAGCTACGCAGAGGCTGTTGAGCAGACTTCCGAAGAAGAAAAACAGCAGTTTCATCAGCAACTAAGGGATTTTAATGCAGAAGAACAGGAAATAAGGGAAAAGGCGAAAATTTTTATTGATGCTTCAGATAAAGATGCAGAGAGCAACGATAAAGATTATGTTTTTATACATTTTATCCTAAACAATTTACCCAGAGGCCTTGTGGGACTCCTCCTGGCGGTTATCTTAAGTGCAGCCATGTCTTCCACAGCTTCAGAACTTAACGCCCTGGCCTCTACCACCGCAATAGATATTTATAAGAGAGGCGTTAAAAAAGATAAAGAAGACGGACATTTTGTTAAAGCTTCCAAATGGTTTACTTTGATGTGGGGAGTAATTGCTGTAAGCTTTGCCTCTGTTGCAGACCTTTATGACAATCTAATCCAGCTCGTAAATATTATTGGATCAATTTTCTACGGAAATATCCTCGGAATTTTTTTACTGGCATTTTTTATAAAACATGTAAAAAGCAATGCAACTTTTATAGCTGCTATTATCACCCAGATTATCGTAATTGGTGTTTTTAGAATGGACATTATTCCTTATCTATGGCTGAATATCCTGGGCTGCGGCCTTGTTATGCTATTGGCTTTTATAATTGAAGCCTTTGTTAAAACTGAAAAATAAATGGAACATAGAACCACAAAATGGGCGATTTTGGGCCCCGGAAAAATTGCTAAAAAGTTTGCTACAGGTCTAAAGGATGTTGAAGGAGCAGAACTTTATGCTGTCGCCAGCCGTTCCAAAGAAAGAGCAGACGCTTTTGCTGAAGAATTTAGCGCCACAAAAGCCTATTACAGCTATAAAGATATGCTGGAAGACGATAAGGTGGATGTGGTTTACATTGCCACGCCACATGTTTTTCACTTTGACAATACCCTCCTGTGCCTTGAGCATAAAAAAGCGGTGCTATGTGAAAAACCTTTCGCCATGGATTCTGAACAGGTAAAAGAAATGATCGCGCTGGCCAGGGAGAAAAAGGTGTTTTTGATGGAAGCGCTGTGGACACAGTTTTTACCTCATTTTCAATATGTAATGGATCTGTTGAAGACTGAAAAATATGGCAAACTGAAGAAAATTGAAGCTGACTTTGGTTTCCATTCTCCGTTTAACAAAGAGCACCGGCTGTATAATAAATCCCTTGGCGGGGGAAGCCTTCTTGATATTGGCATTTATCCCATTTTTACTGCTTTAAGCGCACTGGGAGTACCTGAAGAAATTGCGGCTAAGGCAAAATTGACTACCACTCAAGTTGATGAAGATTGCGAAATGATGTTTACCTATAAAAATGGAATTAAAGCTGAATTGCACAGTACTGTGGGTAGAAAAACGCCAACCGTTGCAACTTTTCTGTGTGAAAATGCTGAAATAACAATGAATTCGAGGTTTCACGAACCTACCAGCGTAAGCATTTCTACAAAAGAAGGAACAGAAACCAAAAATTTTGATGTAACCTCCAATGGTTATAACTTTGAAGCAGCGCACGTTCAGAAAATGCTGAAACAAGGGAGAACAGAAAGCGACCAAATGACTTTTGAGAAAAGCTTGCAGCTTATTGGCCTATTGGATGAAGTAAGGAATAAAATTAACCTGGTGTATTAAATGGCAATTTTCGTCCTGTAATTGGATTGGTGGTACAATAAAAAAGTCCATTTCCTCAGCTGAAGAAATGGACTTTTTTATTTCAGATTAGAATCTGTTACATCGCTCCCCATTCTTTTAAAGAATCCTTGTTCATCTTTGCATAATCTGCATTTCCGGCCTTTTCAGCGGCGGCTAAAGACTTTTTTGCAGAGGCAATAGCATCTTCTTTTTTGCCCATATCGGCCTCTATTAAAGATTTTCTTCTTTGTACCCAAAACGCAACTTCTTCTCCTTCTGTTGCTTTCTGTATCCACTCGTAGGCTTGTTCAAGATCCTTTTCTGAATCATGATAGTAGCTCGCAGCAGCAAAATAATCGTTTGGTCCCGGCTCACCGTTCATAACTTCCTCTATACTCGCTGTGGCTTTTTGATCTGTAGGAACTTCAAAATTAAGTGAAGCAACGGTATTGTCCCAAATAAAATTCAGTGCAGCAGAATCATTCTGGAGTTCATCGATCATAATAGTAAAGGTCTCCATTTTAAAAGGCAAACTCTGTGTTTCAACAGTAGTTTTTAAAGCTACTTCGTTCTCATCCCATTGTTGGGGCAGCCCCCAATTTTCGGTGTTCTTATAAAACATAACTTCCCATTCGTCCTGTGTGGGGATCGTATAAACAGCATACGAACCGGCAGGGAGATCTTTCCCATCTATAACAACATCGTCGCTAAAAGTAATTTTTGTGTTCTGGTTCGCACCGGTACGCCAAACTTTGCCATAGGGAACAAGGTCTCCAAAAACTTCGCGCCCACGCACACCTGGACGGGAATATTCCAGGGTAACATCGGTAAGCCCAACCTTTTGTTCAATTTTAGCTGAAGGGCTCGGTTGCGGAGTCTGGATTTGAGTTTTGCCGTTAAAGCTTATGGCAGAAACTGCGATAAATAATAGTAGTTTTTTCATAATTGTTTAGTTTAGAAAGTAGTCCTCCAAATATAAGAAGAAGAAGCTCTGAAATTGTAAAATTTTCATCCGTAATAATCAGAACTGAAATTTTTTAAATTGTTTAACTTGTGTTACTAAACAATAAACATATTAAATGATACTTTTGTTTAAACTTCAGTAATGAAAATTTATACTTTAAGAAGTAAACAACAATTACCCATCTCTCTTGATGAAGCGTGGAAGTTCCTATCAGACCCTGCTAATTTAAAAGTAATCACTCCAGATTATATGAGTTTCGACATTTTATCTGGTGCAGACAGGCCAATGTTTGAAGGCCAGATAATACAATATATCGTAACACCCATTGCCGGGATCAAAACAAAATGGGTTACAGAAATCACCCATGTTAGGGACAGGGAATTTTTTGTGGACGAACAGCGGTTTGGCCCATATTCCCTTTGGCACCACAAACATTTTCTAAAAGAAATCGACGGCGGTGTTGAAATGGAGGACGTTGTGGATTATAAATTGCCGATGGGCTTCCTTGGCACTATGGCACATCCCTTCCTGGTAAAACCGAAACTGAAGGAAATCTTTGATTACCGGCAAGAGAAACTTGTTGAACTTTTTGGTGAATTTGGTGCTTCACAAGAACCGGATACAGAAATCAGCGAGAAAAAGCAGCGTCCGTAAAACTTAAAATAACCAGAACTATGAAAAAAGAAATATTACTTATTGGCGGTTCTAAGGGAATCGGATTTAAAATTGCAGAGAAACTTAGTCAAAATCATGATATAACTGTGGCTTCAAGAAACCCTGGAAAACTTGACGAACTTAATATAAAGCACCTGGAATTTGATGTCGAAAAAGATAACATTGAAGATCTTGATTTACCTGATAAGCTCGACGGACTCGTATACTGCCCGGGAAGTATTAATCTGAAACCTTTTAAAATGCATAGAATAGAGGATTTTAAGAAGGAAATGGATTTAAATTTCTTCGGATTAATAAAGTCGGTTCATGGAGTAATGCCCAAATTACAAAATGCAGAAAACGCCAGTCTTATTTTCTTTAGTACAGTGGCGGTAAAAGTTGGAATGCCTTTTCATACCAGCGTGGCCGCAGCAAAAGGAGCTATTGAAGGTTTTGCTCGTTCCCTTGCGGCCGAGTATGCTCCAGACATGCGTGTTAACGTAATTGCTCCTTCCCTGACAGATACAGAACTTTCAGAAAAACTTTTAAATAATGATAAAAAGAAGGAGAAAATGAAAGAACGCCACCCTATGAAACGTGTAGGTAACCCTGAAGATATTGCAAATCTCGCTACCTTTCTCCTTAGCGACGAAAGCAGTTGGATCACCGGCCAGGTAATGGGCGTGGACGGCGGACTTTCAACCTTAAACCTGTCCTGAATGATTAAAAAAGTAAATATTTTCTGGTTTCGAAGGGACCTACGCCTGGACGATAATGCGGGTTTTCTTGAAGCTCTTAAAGATGAACATCCGGTTCTTCCAATTTTCATATTCGATACTGAAATTCTTGATAATTTACCTGAAGATGATGCGCGGGTTACCTTTATCTATGAAACTCTTCAGAATATGAGAAAAAAATTGCGGGAGAACTTTGATAGTTCCATTGCCATGTACCACGGGAAACCTTCAGCTATTTTTAAAAATCTTATCAAGGAATTTGGAATAACTAAAGTCTTTACAAATCACGATTACGAACCTTACTCCAAAAACCGCGATAAGGAAATCAAAGCAATTCTTTCAGAAAATAGTATCGAATTTAAAACTTATAAAGATCAGGTGATTTTTGAAAGAGATGAAATTACAAAAAAGGATGGCGGACCTTATGTGGTGTACACTCCTTACATGAAGAGTTGGAAAGAAAAATTCAAGAAACACAATCTTAAGATCCATTACACCAGTCAGCATCTGGACAATCTCATTGCCAATACGAGGTTACCAAATCTTAGCCTTAGTGACATGGGCTTTACAATTTCCCAATTAAAAGCCCCCGATTATGATGTAACCCCCACCCTTATTCAGGAATATGAAAAAACAAGGGACATTCCCGGTAAAGACGGAACTTCACGCCTTGGCCCCCATCTAAGGTTTGGGACGGTAAGCGTTAGAAAAATGGTAAAAAAAGCCAATGCTGAAAGAAATAAAACTTTTCTAAATGAATTGATCTGGAGAGAATTTTTTATGCAGGTCTTAGATCATAACCCCCATACGGTTACTGATGCTTTTAAGAAAAAATACGATCGTATAAACTGGCGCAATAATAAAGAAGAGTTTCAATTATGGAAAAAGGGAAAAACCGGTTTTCCCCTGGTAGACGCAGGCATGAGGCAGCTTAATGAAATTGGTTTTATGCATAATCGCGTGAGGATGCTGGTGGGCAGTTTTTTGTGCAAACATTTACTTATTGACTGGCGTTGGGGCGAAGCCTATTTTGCTGAAAAGCTGTTGGATTACGAGATGTCATCCAACGTTGGGAACTGGCAGTGGGTGGCCGGAAGCGGAGTTGATGCTGTACCTTACTTTCGAATTTTTAATCCCACTACACAAATCGAAAAATTCGACAAAACACGGAAATACATCAAGAAATGGATTCCCGAATACGGTACAGATGAGTATCCCGAAAAAATGGTAGATCATAAAGAAGCACGAGAAAGGGCGCTTAAAATCTATAAGGAGGCAGTAAGTAACTAACCTCTCATTACTTTCCTGGCCCTCTCAAGATCTTCCTTTGTATCAATTCCGATAGTTTTCATATTGGTTTCCACCATTTTGATCTTTTTTCCGTATTCCAGAAATCGGATAGCTTCAATCTTTTCCGTAGCTTCCAAAGGCAACATCGGTAGGTTGTGAAAATCTATTAAAGCCCTCTTCCGAAATGCATAAATGCCAATGTGCCTAAAATAAGTCATTGGTGCATCTTTATCCCGTGGATAAGGAATAGGGAACCTGGAGAAATAAAGTGCCAGATTGTTTTTATCTGTTATTACCTTTACATTATTGGGATTGGTAATCTCGTCACTTATACTCATTGCAGTTTTTAAAGATGCAAGATCAATTTCTTCGCCTTCATCTTCTCTAAAAACCACCATGAGTTTCGCAAGACTCTCCCTGTCTATAAAAGGCTCATCTCCCTGTACATTTACCACGATATCCACATTCATATCCTCAACAGCTTCAGCAAGACGGTCACTCCCACATTTATGCTCTTTTTTGCTCATTATAACTTTCCCGCCAAAACCGGATATTTCAGAAGCAATTTTATCACTGTCGGTCACTACATAAACCTCCTCAAACAAGGCTGTCTCTTTGGCGGCTTCGTAAGTTCTTCTAATAACCGTTTTACCGTTAAGATCCTGAAGTAATTTTCCAGGAAATCGTGTTGAATCGTACCTGGCCGGGATCATTGCGATTATTCTAAGTGGTTTATCCAATGTTATTGTGTTTTTAGTTGGTCAAAAATAGCCATTTTTAGCAGGCGACCTTGTTTAGGTTAAGTTAATTTCGAAAATCTGTTTTTCTGTTGTCTGCTAAAAATTAAGATGGTGGTCTTAGAATGGCTGATTTCGACTGTTTATGTCTTTTTCACTATTCACTACCTTATTTCAAGCGATGGACTAAAAATGGCAATTTTCGATTCATAGTGTTCAAAAAGGCTATCTTTGAGCAGCAAAGCGGTCTCCTTTCCTGGTTCTTGTTTCTTATTTGTACTTCTCACTCTTCATTCATTGCGTTTTCCACAAAAAAATCATCCTTAAAACCAATCAGGTACAGTTTATCTGTTGCTCTTGTAACTGCAGTATAAAGCCACCTTAAGTATTCCTTACCTACTCCATTTGGCAAATATGGCTGCTCAATAAACACGGTATTCCACTGCCCGCCTTGTGACTTATGGCAGGTCATCGCGTAAGAGAATTTGATTTGCAGGGCATTAAAATACTTATTGTTCTTCACCTTCAGGAATTTCTTGTATTTTGAAGTTTCTTCAGCATAATCTTTCATCACTTCCTGGTACAGATTATTAGATTCTTCATAAGAAAGGGACGGCGTATTGCTCGTTAGCGTGTCCAGCAGCACAACGGTTTCAAAAGGCCGCATCTTAGGATAATCTACCATTTGAACCTGTACTTCAGCAAAGCGAAAACCGTACAGTTCTTTTATTCCGAAGATTTCCAAAACTTTCACAATGTCTCCGTTGGCAATAAAACCTGCTTCGGAAGCAGGTTTTATCCAGAAATAATTGTTTTTCACCACCATTAAATAATCGCCGGCAGATATTTCTTCTTCCTGAAAAAGAATCCTGTTCCTTATTTGCTGGTTGTATTGATTTGCCCGCTTATTGGAACGCACAATAATACTCGTCTCTTCGTTACCAAGATTGTCATAAGAATCCTGAATGGCTTCCATAATATCGTAGCCATCTGTAAGGCGAATCACGTCTTTTTTTGAAGTCAGTTTAAATTTAAAGCTCTCATAGAATTCTTCCTGAAGGCATTCGCGAATCCTTGTGGCGTTCAGCAAAATATCGCTTTCTTCACTTTGTCTTACAACCTCGTCCAGCTCTATATGTTTTACCTCTTTGTTATAACTAAACTGAAGTTTTTCCTCTTGCAATGCAGGGCTCATATCCATCTTAACCGGAGGCAGCTGGGCAGTGTCCCCAATAAGAATTAACTGACAATTCTGTCCCGAATATACAAACTGCATGAGATCGTCCAGCAGGGAACCATTTTCGAACAACTTTGAATCGGAATTCTCATCAGAAATCATGGAAGCCTCATCTACAATAAACAGGCTGTTTTTATGCTTGTTAGGCTGAAGTACAAAACTTACTCCTCCCCCGCCCGATTTCTTCGGGAAATAGATTTTCTTATGGATGGTAAACGCTTCCTGCTTTGAATAATTGGAAATTACTTTTGCTGCCCTACCTGTGGGAGCCAGTAAAACTCCGGATTTCTTTATCTTCCAGAGGTTTTTTACAAGTGAACTGATAATGGTGGTTTTACCGGTTCCCGCAAAACCTTTCAGTACAAACAGAGAATCTTTTCCTCCCGCTGTTGCAAATGCCGACAGTTGCTGCAAAGCTATATCCTGTTTGGCCTTTGCAGGAAATCCCAGATCGTTTAAAAGTAATTTATAAAATGAGGCGGCAGAAGGTACTTCCATAGAGGTTAAGTGAAATATCAAATATAACAATGGATTTTTAGGGAAGAAACTTTTACGAATAAAAAAAAATTGTAGATTTGTCCTATACACTATAAATTTTACATAAATAAATTATTAAAGCATGAGACTTGTAATTCAGTTACTCCTTTGGTTGGTGATAATTTTCCTGGCCTATCTTACATTTGATGCCGTTTACCGACCTATTCAGTTTAACAAAGTTAAAGAGAAGCGTTACGCTAAGGTAATTGAAAATCTAAAAGATATAAGGGCTGCTGAACTTGCCCACAGAGAAGTGACAGGTTCTTTTGAAGAAGATTTTGATAAATTGGTTCGTTTTATTGACACCGCTGAGTTTGCAATTACACAACGTCGTGATACTACTTATCTTGATGAAGAGTATAGAAGGACTTATGGTGTAGACCAATATATTGAAGATGTGGTAATTGACACTCTTGATTTTGTTTCTATAAAGGATTCTTTATTTAATGGGAATGAGGAGCGTTACAGAAGTATGATTAATGTCCCAATTGAAGGTGCAGATGCCCAATTTGATCTGGAAGCCGGTACCATACCTAAAGGTGACAACCAAATTCCTGTATTTGAGGCAAAAATTGCGAAGAGCAAAATTTTATATGATCAGGACAGAACACTGGTTCTACAGGAAAATGAAATCCAGTCTGTGGACGATGTGAATGGTCGTTTTATAAGTGTAGGATCTATGCAGGAGGTCAATACCAACGGGAACTGGCCACAGTCATATGGTGACGAATAAAAGAGAAAATAATTTCTTAAAACTGTCCATTCAGGTTAGCCTGAATGGACTTTCTTTTTGTATGCTAAATACAGAGAGTAAAACCGTGGTTTTTTACAAGAAGTATCCGTTTTCTGCGCAGTTTAATCCGGCCAGGGTCCTGGCAGAAATTGAACTCATTTATCAAAAAGAAGCTTTACTAAAGAAGGAAGTGGATGAGGTGCTTGTTATTTTCAGCAACAGTTTTTACTCCCTCGTGCCTTCTCCTCTTTTTAGTGAAGAAAACGCATCTGACTATTTGAAATTTAACACCAAGATCCTTAAAACCGACTTTATTGCTTATGATGAACTTGGGAAAAGTGAAATTGTAAATGTCTATATTCCGTACACTAACATCATCAATTACTTTTTCGATAAATATGGCGAATTTGAATACCGCCATTCTATAACTGTTCTAATTGGTGAGCTTTTAAAATTACCGGGAGATGATAGGGTTAAAGCATACCTTTACAACAGGAAGAAGGAATATGACCTCGTAATTATTGAGAATGGAAAACTTTTGCTCTGTAACACTTTTTCTTACGAGACCCGGGAAGATTTCTTATATTATATCCTGTTTACTGCAGAACAATTAAACGTTGACCCCCTGGAACTGGATCTGCTCCTTTTGGGCAATATAGATCGCGACTCCCCACTTTATGAAATTGCTTATAATTACATAAAAAATATTAGTTTTCTTGACGTATTTTATCCTTTTGATTATACCGGGGACGTTGAGAAACCGGCAAAACAGTCTGAAGAATATATACTTTTAAAATCGCTGTAATGAGAATAATTTCGGGCACAAATAAAGGCAGGAGAATTACCGCTCCCAAAAAGCTTCCGGTTCGCCCCACCACAGATATGGCGAAGGAAGCCCTTTTTAATATCCTGAACAATAATTTCAATTTTAGTAATCTAAAAGTTGTTGATCTTTTTTCCGGTACTGGAAATATAGCTTATGAATTTGCTTCCCGCGGTGCAGAAAATATTACTGTAGTGGACAGTAACTTCGAATGCGTGAAATTTATCAAAAAGACCGCTTTAGAACTTGATTTTAATATCACAGTTATAAAAAGTGATGTTTTCAAATACCTCGAAAAAGCTTCTGTAAAGGCCGATATTATTTTTGCCGATCCACCTTACGGTTTCGAGGACGACACATTTAAAAGAATTGCAGAAATAATTTTTGAAAATGATCTTTTAAATACCGGCGGACAGCTTATCATTGAACACTCCAAAAAAACCGATCTTACTACGTCACTTCATTTTAAGGATTCACGCAAGTATGGCAATTCCGTTTTTAGCTTTTTTTCGTAAATTAAGCCTATGGATAAAGTTTTGAGAACAAAAGATCTCGAACACACAGTATTGGAATATCATAAGAACTATATTATTTCTACAGTAAAAGAAGATGTTGTAGTGGGACACGTGGAAGTTAATTCCTATATAAAGGTGTGCACGGAGTTTTACAAAGACACCAACTTTGTCTATATTTCCCTTAGAAAAAATAACTACAATGTAAATCCTGTTATTTATCCAGAACTAGTAAACGATATACAGGGCTTAAGGGGAATTGGAATTGTATGCCCTCAAGCTTCCAAAATAAGTACCGCAAAATTTGAGAGTAGCTTTGTTGATTTTCCTTTTGAAATTTTTACTGCCCTTGAAGATGCAGTAGAGTGGGCCAGAGAATTAACAAAAACATGATTTCCCTGCCTTTAACTTTATCTTTTTATTCCAATGACTTTAAGTTATTAATTCTTTTAATCCTCCTTATGACAGTTTCTGATTCAACTTCTCAAGACGCAAAATATGAATTGACTTTTTCTGATGAATTTGATTACCGGGGGCTTCCCAATCCTGAAAAATGGAGCTTCGAAGAAGGTTTTGTAAGAAACATGGAACCGCAATACTATACCAGAGAACGTAGAAAGAATGCGAGGGTTAAAAACGGGAATCTAATCATAGAAGGTCGGAAGGATCAGATTTTAAATAATTCTTATATAGAAGGAAGCACCCACTGGCGCACGAATTCAGAAAAAACCACCTACACCTCTGCCAGCATTAATACATTCGGGAAGTTCAGTTTTAGATACGGGCGGGTACGGGTACGTGCAAAACTCCCACAGGGACAGGGTGTATGGCCTGCGATATGGATGCTGGGTACAGATTTTAATGAGGTAGAATGGCCTTTTGCAGGAGAAATAGATATTATGGAATTTGTCGGTAAAGAAAATGAGCATATCCATGGTACTGTTCATTACCCTGCAGATAATGAAGTGCAATATTCCTCAGATGGTGCGAAATTTTTAGTAACCGACCTTCATAAAGATTTTCACGTTTATGGCATTAACTGGACAAAAGATAGAATTGAATTTTTGATTGACGGAGAACTCTACCACACCTTTCACATAGAAGAAGCGGGAAGTATGGCATATATCTTCAGAAAACCTTATTATTTGCTTATAAACCTGGCCCTTGGTGGTGGCTGGGCGGGAGAACTGGATGAATCTATTCTTCCTCAGCAATTTTTGATAGACTATGTAAGGGTTTACCAGGAAATGGAATAAAAAAAGCAGGTCTGTAAGCCGGATTCTGTGCATTCCGAATAGTTCGAAAGCCCTTGTCATTTATCTGAAACTTTTGTTGCCAAAAGCCTTTAGCTGCCTACCCTCCGGAAGCAGACGGGCCATCTGCAGTACCGGTTTACATGGCATTGCACCGCATAGAGTTTACCTGGTTTCACTACAGCATTACCTGTACATACTTTCTGTTGCACTTGTCCTAACCTTACGGCCGGTGGGCGTTACCCACTATGCTGCCCTATGGTGTCCGGACTTTCCTCTCAACCTCGCATTTCAGGAATAAACCTGAAATAATAGGTCAAGCGACAAGGCGACCTGCTTCCTGCAAAGGTAATGCAAAACACAGGATAAAATTGTTGATTTCTCGTCCTCTTTTGTTTAAAAATAAACTTCACAAACTTCAAGTTTAGACCTGTGATTTTTATATTTGTTGTTCAATAGAATTTGATGGAGCATTTTGTAGTATCAGCCAGAAAATACCGGCCGCAAACTTTTAAGGATGTTGTGGGCCAACAGGCTATAACCAACACCCTTGCCAATGCCATACAGCACAACCATCTTGCACAGGCATTGCTTTTTACCGGCCCGCGTGGCGTTGGTAAAACAACCTGTGCCCGTATTTTGGCAAAAATGATTAACCAGGATGAAAACCATGCTCCAGATGAGGATTTTGCTTTTAATATTTTTGAATTAGATGCCGCTTCAAATAATTCTGTAGACGATATTCGTAATTTAATAGACCAGGTTAGGATTCCGCCGCAAGTTGGAAATTACAAAGTGTACATTATTGATGAGGTACACATGCTTTCCGCTTCCGCTTTTAATGCTTTTCTAAAGACTTTAGAAGAACCTCCAAAACATGCAATTTTCATACTTGCTACTACAGAAAAGCACAAGATAATTCCTACCATTCTTTCAAGATGCCAGATTTTCGATTTTAAGCGGATTACAGTCACCGATGCGAAAAATTACCTGTCTTATATCGCAGAACAGGAAGGCGTAAATGCCGATGAAGATGCGCTGCAAATTATTGCCCAAAAAGCAGATGGGGCCATGCGGGATGCACTTTCTATCTATGACAGGGTAGTGAGTTTTAGCGGGAATGATCTTACCCGGCAGGCTGTAACAGAAAATCTGAACGTTCTGGATTACGACACTTATATGAAGGTGACAGATCTTATCCTCGAAAACAATATTCCGGGGCTGCTGGTTACCTATAATGATATCTTATCCAGCGGTTTTGACGGCCATCACTTTATCGCCGGTCTTGCATCCCACTTCAGGGATTTATTGGTCTGTAAGGATCAAAAAACAATTTCCCTCCTTGAGGTTGGAGAACAGACCAAGAGGAGATATTTTGAGCAGTCACAAAAAACTTCTCATCAATTTTTGCTGGAAGGAATTAACCTTGCCAACGACTGTGATTTAAAGTACAAAAGCAGCCGAAATCAGCGTCTTTTGGTGGAATTATGTCTCATGCAACTCGCCTCCATCACCTTTGATGGAGAAAAAAAAAAGTCTGAACGGCGTATAATTCCGCCCGGTCAATTTGAAAACCCGGCTTCTCCCCTTTCTTCAGAAGAAAGAAAACTAATTCAGAATAACGAATATGCTGCCAATGATTCTGTCGCGCCTAAGGAATCGCAGTTACCTTCAGAAAAAAACAAAACGCCAGATGGAGCTTGTGAACCTGTAAAAGAAAATCCGGAATATTATTCAGAAAAAAGTCCTGCGGAAGAAATTCAGCAGAAAAAAGCTACAACAACACCTCCTGCTGCCAGGAAACCTGAGACAGAGCCGGTAACAGATACTTCAGTACAAAAGGAAAAGGTATCGGGCCTTTCCCTGAAGAGTATACGTGCAAAGAAAGAAATTGCGGCTAAACAACAGGCAAATGTTCCTGCTGAGAAGGAGATGACGAGCGAATTTTCGGAAACTCAGCTGCAATTGGCCTGGAACGAATATGTGCAAAGACTGAAGAAAAGTGGAGAGAAGATTCTTGCCTCTATCCTTGAAACCGATTTACCAAAGCTGAAAGAAAGAGAGATAATTATTGAGCTTCCTGCCGAAACAATGAAAATTGACCTGGAGAGGGCGCAAAATAAACTTATGGGTTTTTTAAAGAACAAGCTCCATAATTCGCAAATATCGCTCACAATTCTTGTAAACGAAAGCAGTGCGAAGAAATTTGCTTTTACTCCGATAGAAAAATATAATAAACTGAAGGAAAAAAATCCTTTAATAGACAAATTGAGATCAACATTTGATTTAGACGTATAAATATGTTAGGATTAAAATTACCAACAGACCCACGATGGGCCGATATTGCTGAAAAAAATATAGATGAAATTCTAATCGATCACGCCTGGTGTGAACAAAAAGCAGCGTCTACAGCAATTTCCCTGATTGTCACCTATCCCGAATATTCTGAACTTGTAACAGCGATGACTGCACTGGCAAGGGAAGAAATGGGACACTTTAAAATGGTTTTTGATCGCATCCTAAAGAGAGGTTACACCTTAGGTCATGACCGCAAGGACGAGTATGTGATCCAGCTGCGGAATTTCTTTCCCAAAGGAGGCAGTCGTACCACACAGCTGGTACACAGGTTATTAATTGCCGGTTTAATTGAAGCCAGAAGCTGTGAACGCTTCCGGTTGCTTTCAGAAAAACTGGAAGACCAAGAACTCGCTGAATTCTACCGTAGTTTGATGGTTAGTGAGGCCAACCACTACACGATGTTCCTTCAATTCGCCAGAAAGTACGGAGATCGTGAAGTTGTGGACCAGAAATGGCAGGATTTGTTGGAATTTGAAGCTCAAGTCATGAAAGATCTTGGAAAAAAAGAGAGCATTCACGGATAAATTTTCAAAGCATCGTGTTTTTTAACTGTATAAGACATTAAAACTTTTTGGCCATATAGAAAGAGCTTCAAAATTGGCAATTTTCGATCTCCAGGTAATTTATAGGCACAGATTGGATTTTTCCTGCTGATTATCGCTGCCAGAAATCCGAAAAAATTCTAATTTATAGCTGATTACAAGTAAATACTAAAATCTTTATTGCGGACTGCTTCAGTTTATCGAAAACTGACAAATTCTTGCCTGCTCTTGATTTTTCATTCCTTACAAAATCTAACTAATTTTGGCTTTCATTGTATAAGGATTTAATAATTCCATCAGAAAGACCAATTTTTGGAACATAAATCTGATTTGCCTTAGCCCACTTCATGGAATTAACGTAAATCTTCGAAGCCGGAATAATAACATCTGCCCTGTCATTTTTAAGATCCAGTTCGGTAATCCTTTCCTCATAAGTATAGGAATTAATCAGTTCGTCATATTTCTTTAAATAGGAAAGGCTTAAAGGCTTACCTTCTTTTTTTCCACTGGTTTTAAAGATGTTATTTATATTTCCGCCGGAGCCAATAAGATCTATATCGTTAAATCCCTTTGTGGTGTCTTTCACCCAGTTTTCCATTTCTTTCCAGGTGCTGTTTTTCACCAGATCGTTCAGTAACCTTACCGTCCCTACTTTAAAAGACTTTGAAGCCACGGTTTTGCCGTTACTGTACAGTGTATATTCAGTACTACCTCCACCCACGTCTACATATAGATAATTGCAATCATTTTGAATAAGCGCATGCAAATCTGTAGCTGCGATAATTGCCGCTTCGTGGTTTCCATCTATTATTTCTATGTCCACACCGGTTTTTTCCCCGATCATCTTAGTTACGTTCTCTCCATTTTCAGCTTCTCTCATTGCTGAAGTTGCACAGGCTTTGTATTTTTCTACTCCATGAGACTTCATTAGCAGGTCAAAAGCCTGCATGGTATCCAGCATCCGGGAAATATTTCTTTCAGAAATATTTTTATTAAGAAAAACATCAGCTCCCAGGCGGATAGGCACCCGCACAAGGGAGGTTTTTCTAAAGTTTGGATCTTGTCCTTCTTTTTCTGTAATCGTAGACACCAACAGCCTTACTGCGTTGGAACCAATATCTATAGCTGCGTAATTTTTTTGTGTAATCACTCTGTTATTGTTTCAATTTTCTTTAAATAATAATCGTATAACGCAAACTGGGAACGTAAAGGTGGTTGATCGTCCTTTCTTCGGTTATTTGTCTGTTCCCCATCAAAAATCCTGGCCTTTACATTATCCCTCCAGCTTATATCAAAAGTTTCCAGGATTTCCTTTTTTACATCTTCATCATAAATGGGACAGGAGATTTCCACTCTTTGATCCATATTTCTCGTCATCCAATCTGCTGAAGAAATATATATTTTTGGGTTTCCGGAGTTTTCGAAAATGTAAAGCCGCGGATGTTCTAAAAACTTATCTACAATACTTATAGCTTCAATGTTTTCACTCATTCCCTTAACCCCCGGGATTAAGCAGCAGATACCGCGTACAATGAGCTTGATCTTTACTCCCGCCGAGCTGGCCTGGTAAAGTTTATCAATCATTTTATAATCGGAAAGGCTATTAAGCTTCAATTTAATTTCAGCAAAAACACCTTTTTTGGCTGCGTCTATTTCCTTCTGAATAAGCCCCATTAAAGCGGTCCTGGTATAATGTGGAGAAACCAAAAGATGTTTGTACTTATTTACTTTATAATTTGTTTCAAAAAAGTCGAATACCTTGTTCACCTCTTTCAGGATTTCAGGATCTGCGGTAAAAAGCGTGTAGTCTGTATACACCCTGGAAGTAGATTCATTAAAATTTCCGGTACTTAAGAATCCGTACCGGCGCGTTTTCCCTTCCTCTTCCCTTTCAATAACACAGGCTTTGCAATGCACTTTAAGCCCTGGGACGCCAAAGATAAGATTTACTCCCTCCTGTTGCATTTGCTCGGCATATCGAATGTTTGCCACTTCATCAAACCTCGCCCTCAATTCGATTTGCACCGTTACTTTTTTACCATTTTTTACTGCATTAATTAAAGAGCTTGCGATATGGGAAATCTTTGCAAGCCTGTAAATAGTAATTTTAATGGTTTTTACCTTGGGATCCAGCGCTGCTTCCCTTAAGAATTTAACGGTGTAGGAAAAAGTTTGATAAGGGGTATAAAGCAGGAAATCTTTGGCAGCAATGCCAGACAGGAGACTGGCTTGCAGAATAAGCCCGGGAATTGGCAAAGGATCACGTACTTCATAGTAAAGTTCGTTGGAACCAAGACTGGGAAAATTCATGTAATCCCTCCTGTTGTGATATCTCCCGCCGGGAATTATGCTATCTGTAGAATCAATCCCCATCTTATTCATTAAATAAGTAAGGGTGTCCTCATCAATATTCATATCATAAACAAAACGGACCGGATCTCCTTTGATCCTGTCTTTCACACTGCTGGAAATTTTTTCTATAAAACTTTTACTTAAATCACTGTCGATATCCAGCTCTGCATCTCTTGTTATTTTTATCATGTGAGCAGTAATACTCTCATACTCGAAAATGTTAAAAATTCGATGCAGATTATATCTAATCAGGTCGTCAAGCAACATGATATACTGCTTACCACCCTCCTCCGGGAGTACAACAAAACGCTCTATACTCCTTGGAATTTCAATTAAAACATACTTCTTCTCTTTTACAGAACGGTCGATAAGCTGAGTAATCCCGTGCTTTGGCACTTCTTCCTTCATCACCATTTTTACAGCCAGGTAAGCTGCACTATCTTTAAGACTCGGAATTTCCGGAAGATCATTTAGGATGATTGTAACCAGCGCCGGACTTACTTTTGAAAGAAAGAATTCTTTAATAAATTCTTCCTGAGATTCTGAAACCTCATTTTCTTTGATAATATTAATGTTGTGTTGCCTGAGCCGTGTCTGAATATCATCGAGAATTTTTAAACTCTCAGATTGTTGACGGATAACTATTTCGGTTATTTTCTCCAGTAATTTACTGGCTTTTATTCCTCCAAGTGCGCTTTTACCTGCTTTTCCGGCCAGGTCGATTCGTTTAACAGTTGCATACCTTACTTTAAAAAATTCGTCCAGGTTGTTGGAAAATATTCCTAAGAAACGGAGTCTTTCTATTAAGGGAACAGTTTCGTCTTCAGCTTCCTGAAGCACTCTGGAATTAAATTGCAACCAGCTAAGCTCCCGGTTTATATATTTTCTATTCAGCATAAATTATCGCAAATTCTTAGGTAGTAAAGTTATAATGGTTTTTCCGTTTTTAATATCTTTCCATTCATCATTTTGAAAATCAATAACACAAAGTCCGGTGGTAGGGAGATTCTCCAGGTGTTTATCTCCCAAGAGGTTTACCGTATTGGTCATAGCTGGATTATGCCCAAAAACCATTAATTTATCTATAGCATTGGGGCAGGACCTTATAATTTCCTGCAGCTCTTTAGCATCAAAAGTATAGAGTTTCTGCCGTATTCTGAATTCTTCATCCGACACCTTGAGAGCTTCCTTAAATATTGTTGCTGTTTCCAATGCACGGGTAGCCGGACTACTCCATAACATTGCTCCCGGGGAATAGAATTCTGTAAATGTTTTTGAAATTTTTTCCCCGTCCCTATAGCCTCTTTTCTTCAGAGGTCTCTTATGATCCGGAAGATCTTCTTTCCAGGACGATTTACCATGTCTCACCAGGATTAATCTCTTCATAATTAAGGTGCTAAGCGTTCAATTTTCCATTTCTGATCTACTTTTGAAAACAGAATCCTGTCGTGTAGACGATTTTTTCTACCCTGCCAAAACTCATAATTCACTGGAACAACATTGTAGCCTCCCCATTCGTTTGGTTTCGGTATTGTTTCTCCTTCATATTTCTTTGTGAGATCCTCCAATTCCTCTTCAAGCTCCTGCCGGGAAGATATTCTCTTGCTCTGATTTGAAGCTAAAGCACCCAATTGACTACCACGGGGCCGGGAATAAAAATAAGCGGAAGACTCCTCTTCAGAAGTTTTTGTTGCAACACCTTTAATTATTACCTGCCGCTCCATGTTTGGCCAGAAAAAAGAAAGACATACCTGCGGATTTTTTGATATCGCCAGTCCTTTTTCAGATTCGTAATTAGTATAAAACGTAAATCCCTTTTCAGTATATTTCTTTAATAAAACAACCCGGTTCTTAGGAAATCCATCCAGTCCAATAGTGGAAATATTCATGGCATTGGCCTCATCTATCTTATCATCCTTCTCGGCTTCCAAAAACCATTCTTCAAACAACATAATAGGAGAGACAGGAATAACAGTTTCTGAAAGCGTATATTTCTCGTAGGATTTTCTATAATCCTGAAGATTCTTTTCCATTTCTAAGAGCTTTCCTGCAATTTAAGAGTTTTGCGCCGAAGTAAAAATCTGAAAAAGTAACTTTCTTCTCTTATAGCTATTTTTTCGTAGAAATTTTACAGACCGGTCACTACAGCTCTTAATGTAAAGTTAAAAATAAGCCTTTCATCTGGGTTTTTTAACCATACATCCATAAAGGCACTGATCATGATAATTGAATAAAATTTAATCCATAAATTGGCGCTATTATTGGTTCTTCCCCCGGAACTAAAAAATCTTAACCTACTACTTAAGAATGTTTATTAAAAAAGTAGTACGATGTCTAAGGCTGTATATAACCCAAAGTCCAAAACCTTTCTTTCCCGTTTTTTACTAGTAATTTTTGCTGTAGGAATTACTGCCAGTTGCTCTGTTCCTGCAATGACCAATCCTGACAGCTATCAACGGAAACATGAAGTCTACGCAGTAGATTTTAATCCGAATAACCTGAACAATATTGAAATTTCCAAAATGGAAGAAGGTGACTGGATAGAAATGGGCCAGGTTAAAAATGGACAGAATTCCAAATATACCATTAGCATTGAAGATGACCATCTTATTGTTACTGCGAATGACTCTCCAATGGATGTTCCAAATTATAAAACCTGGATTAATTATGCCATGCAGGAACTCGGTTACACCGTAAGTTCACCATATGATGTTTTTGAAACTGTGGAAGAAGGTTGGATTTATGCTATCGATTTAGATGAATTTCCTCTTGTAGAGGCAGAAGAACATCGCATGATCATGTACGAAAATAAATAAATTCCCTCCTACTTTAACAAGTATTAATGTTTCTATAAAGTCTTTCTCTGCACGTAAAAATCAATTTTTCACTTATTTTATATTGACTTTTCACCTAAAAGACAGGTAGTTTACCGAAGAAAGAATAGCTTACATCTAATAATTCCTTTATTACTTTTTTAAGGATTTATTTGTAATAATTTTACTTCAATGTTGTTCAGGTGAGTACGAAATACTGTCCCCTCAAAGTATTTAAATCACCTGGCAAAATTACAAAACTAAATTTTTTTTTGCTTAAATCTTCTTAAAGGCCAGAGTGAACCCCAACTTACTCAAAGAGCTCGAAGACAGTTTTTATAGAACCTTACAAACACCTACTTATGGATTATAGAGTTACATCTATTTTATCAGGATTGCTCATATTTATTTTTCTGATTCTTTCTTTTCAAAATGCTCAAGCCTACAAAACTACAGCGGTCCAAAGTGATTCTGTAGGAAATAAAGGAATAATTAATATAAGATGTTATTCAAAGACAAAAACCTTTCCGTCATCGGAAAGTTCACAATTCGGAAATACTTCCGATGCTTCTTCTTTAAATTTCTCAAGATTGGAATAACGGGTAGAGTAATGACCTAAGAGAAGCTGCGAAACTTCAGCTTCTCTCGCAATTGTGGCAGCCTGTTTGGCTGTAGAATGTTTTGTAGGTGCGGCAAGCTCATGTTTGTCTTCTAAAAAAGTAGACTCATGGTATAGAACTGTAGCCTTTTTAATCTGTGGGATAATTTCAGGATAAAATGAAGTATCACTGCAATAGGCGTAGCTCTTTACCGGTGCCGGATCTGCCGTGACTTTCTGATTTGGGACAAGCTCACCATCTTCAGAAATAACGTCTTTGCCTTTTTTTAAACTGTTATATAAGCTTACATCAATATTATACTCCTGTGCCTTTTGAATTAATAACTTCCTGTCGCCAGGCTTTTCTCTGAATAAAAAACCATTAGTATATATCCTGTGGTTCAGCGGAATTGTTTCTACTGTAACTTTTTCATCTTCATAGATAACTTCTGAAGATTTACTCTCCAGTTCATGAAAATAAAGCGAGTAATTGGTCCAGGAGTTAGAAAGTTTGAGCTGAAGAGTAATAATTTCTTTAATCCCCTTTGGACCATAAACATGGAGGTCTGCTTCACGGTTTAAGAGACGAAAGGTAGAAATTAACCCTACAAGGCCAAAACAATGGTCCCCATGAAGATGGGAAATAAAGATATGCTGAATTTTAGAAAATTTGATTTTATTCCTTCTTAGCTGTACCTGAGTTCCTTCACCACAATCAATTAAAAAAATATGGTTTTTAATTTCTAAAACCTGTGAAGTAGGATTGGTAAAGGTTCGTGGTGTGGCAGCATAACAGCCAAGAATAGTAAGTTTCATCATAGTATAAATCCTTGCATCTTATAAATTAAAGATGCACTTAAAACCCCAAATCCCGTTCAATTTCTTCCATTTGTATCACATCTTCGGCTTCCTGTAACGTAGGCACCACCATTAATTCCTCCGGAACCTTGTCCATATGCAGGGCATTGTTCACAATAACAAATGATTTCTTCTGCTTCTTGTGTACATTCGATAATTCCAGAAATCCCAAAATTTCATCAAGCCTAAGATTTTCATACTCTTTTATATCTATAACAACATTCTGTTCGTGAAAATCGTCATGATGCGTAGTGAGATAGGATGCAAACGCTGTAATAGAATCCTGGTCGTTCTCAATAAGGAGGTAATTTTCTTTTTCTGTAGTCTTCATAATTCTTCTTTGATCCTAAAGTTATAAAAGACGGGGAACTTTATTGCTTTATTTTTGAAGCAAGTAAATAAATCACTGCCATTCTCACTGCTACCCCATTTTGAACCTGATCCAGTATTATAGCTTGTTTAGAATCTGCAACATCACTGGTAATTTCCACTCCCCTGTTTATGGGGCCAGGATGCATCACTACGATCTCCTTAGAAAGTCCTTCAAGAATACTCTTGTTTAAACCGTACTGCTGGATATATTCCCTCGTACTGGGAAAATAGCTTATATCCATTCTCTCATTCTGCACCCTTAACATATTCGCCACATCACACCATTCCAGTGCAGCTTTAAGATTGGTCTCCACTTTAACCCCCAGAGATTCAATATGCTTCGGAATAAGCGTCTTTGGACCGCAAACCTTAACCTCGGCTCCCTGAAGTTTTAAAGCAAAAATATTTGAAAGGGCTACGCGGCTATGAAGGATATCCCCTACTATTACCACTTTCTTCCCTTGTACAGAACCTAGTTTTTCTCTAATGGAATAGGAATCCAGTAAAGCCTGTGTGGGATGCTCATGCGCCCCATCCCCGGCATTAATAATTCGTGCATTTACGTGCTTAGATAAAAATATACCCGCTCCTGGATTGGGATGCCTCATTACCACCATATCTACTTTCATAGAAAGGATATTGTTTACGGTATCGATAAGTGTCTCTCCCTTTTTTACTGAAGATGAAGCCGCAGAAAAATTAATAATATCTGCACTCAAGCGTTTTTCTGCAAGTTCAAAAGATAATCTTGTACGCGTACTGTTTTCAAAGAAAAGATTTGCTATGGTAATATCACGGAGAGAAGGAACTTTCTTGATGGGCCGGTTAATCACTTCTTTAAAATGATCTGCCGTTTTAAAAATCAATTCAATATCTTCTTTATCAAGATATTTTATTCCCAGTAAGTGATCCACACTTAATTCGCTCCTCATTTTCTTTTAT
>NZ_JAVRHP010000003.1:0-89537 GCF_031846505.1 Autumnicola edwardsiae | reverse complement strand
CCACCCATAGCATAATTTAATCCTCCTTTAATTCCGAAACTAAATTCCTGAGCCTGAGAAAAAGAAACACAGAAAAGACAAAGTATAACAGATAAAAAAAACTTGTTCATAAATGTAGGTTTAGAGTACTGACTTGGGCCGTAAATATATCAAATATTCAAAATAATAGGCAGCCTAAGTTTCTTTTTAACGACAAAAGAAACACAATAGTATTTTGCTATACCCTTTTTCTAATTTTCCAGGAAAGCTCATTCTTAAAATTAGAAGCAAGCTGGAAAATCCGACGGGTAAAAGAAATCCTCAAATAATCTCAGCAAAATTATCAGTTCAGGTATTATCTCCTTCTACTTCTCCTTGCCACTCCATAAAGCCACCTTGAAGATTGTAGGTGTTCTGAAATTCCTTTTGATCCAGGATAGAGCATGCTTGTGCACTTCGTTTTCCGGAACGGCAGTAGATGTAGTAATTTTTAGATTTGTCGAGTTTATCTATTTCGTCTATAAATCCCTGTCCTTTATATATATCTATTTTTTTTGCACCGGGAATAAAACCTTCCTCTATTTCTTCATCTGTTCTAACGTCCAAAATCACGGCGTTACTATCTTCTTTTAATTGATCTCTCCACTCTTCCTGTGAAAGCTCTTTCATACTTATCATTTTTTAATTTCAGGACTAAAAATAGTAAAAGATGCAAAGATTCAAGACCTTTTGCCTTGCAATTTTCTACATACCTAAACTATCAGAAAATTTTAACTTTTCATTATTAAATTCATATAAAGAGTGACTTATATTTGTGCATACAAATGTTGTTCAGACAAATGAAAATTGAAAAGATTTTAAAGACCGCAAAGCCATTACCAAAGAAGAAGAAATTGGTGATTAATATGATGCTGGCTACCACAAAAGCCAATAGCCTCATGGCCGATGCCTTGAAAGCCTTTGAAATTTCCACACAACAATTCAACGTCTTAAGGATCTTAAGGGGCCAACAGGGTAAACCTGCAAATTTGAACACCATTCAGGAAAGAATGGTTAATAAGATGAGCAACACCACGCGTTTGGTAGACAAATTACTTGAAAAGAAATTGGTTGATCGCTGCGTTTGTGAAGAGAACAGAAGAAAAGTGGAGATAGTAATCACCGGGAAGGGTTTGGATCTATTAAAAGAATTAGACCCTATTGTGGAAGAGGTCGAAAATGAGATTTCTAAAAATCTAAATCCCGAGGAGATCGAAAAACTTAATACTTTACTGGAGAAAATTAGAGAATAAAAAAAAATTAAGTTAACCATTGTATATACAACAGTTATGAGTACATATATTAAAGATCTGGAGTGGCGATATGCCACCAAAAAATTTGACAGCACTAAAAAAATCAATTCCGAAGATCTGGATAAATTATTAAAAAGTGTCCAACTTTCAGCTTCTTCATATGGAATGCAGCCCTATAAGATTCTGGTAATTGAGGATCCGGAGATCAAAGAAAAACTAAAACCAGCAGCCTGGGGACAACCGCAGATAACAGATTCCTCTCATCTCATCGTCTTTGCTAATTATAAGACCATCGACGAAAAGTATGTGGATTCCTATATAGAGAACATTTCTGAAATTCGAGGCATTGCCATAGAGAACCTTGCCGGTTTGAAGGATAAACTTATAGATAGCATTGTCAAACTTCCGGCTGAAGCCCAAAATACCTGGGCTCAAAAACAAGCTTATCTCGCTTTGGGCAATCTCCTTTCAGCAGCTGCAAGTTTTAAAATTGATACCTGCCCTATGGAAGGTTTTGACGCAGGAAAATTTGATGAAGTATTAGGACTTCAGGAAAAAGGTCTTACAACTTCAGTTATAGCTACCGCAGGTTACCGAAGCGAAGAAGATCCAGCTCAGGATGCCAAAAAAGTAAGGAAAAGTAAAGAACAACTTTTCGAACTTATCTAACCAATTTATACTGAACGAAAATTAAAAACCATTTTTAAACTGCACTATTTAATTAAATTATAAAGTAATATGAAAAAAGAAATCAAAACTCAGGAAAGTAACGTAATCTGGAAAGGTAAAAAATTAGCAGGTTCTCATTCGGGAACTATAGACCTTAAGGAAGGTTATCTCACTATGGAAAATAATGAACCGACAGGTGGCGAATTTGTTATGGATATGACTTCTATTAAAGTTACTGACCTTTCCGGAAAAACTAAACAACAATTGGAAGACCACTTAAAAAACGAAGACTTTTTTAGTGTAGACAAATATCCAACTGCTAAATTAGTAGTAAAAAATGTCGTTAAAAAAGATGACGGAACTTATGGTATCCTCGGTGATCTTTCCATAAAGGAAGACACTAACCCTGTAACTTTTGAACAGGAAATGAGCGACAACTCAGCTGCAGCAAAAGTTGTAATTGACAGGTCTAAGTTTAACGTACGCTACGGTTCCGGAAGTTTCTTTTCAAATCTTGGGGACAATACTATACATGATAATTTTGAATTGGACGTCAATCTTAAATTTTAAAAAAAGATTTTTCAACCGCGCAAACTTCAATTGCGCGGTTTCTTTTTTTCAGAAAGTAAAAAGAGAAAAATCTTTGTCAATTAAAATTTGATCTCTATATTTGAGGCAATGAAAACTTTTACAGTACATACTTGGTGGTGGAGTAACTTACGTCAAAACGTCGTGAAGTAACATTGCTAAGTATTAAACATATACAAAAGGCTTGTCTCACGACAAGCCTTTTTTTTTGAATTATTTCCTATGCTATTAGAATTGTGGATTTTGCGCAGAAATAATGAAATAATAAAAATTGCCGGATTTTCCGGAAATGCAAAAATTTATAAATGTACCAGTTAACTACAACCCATACAAAACTTCTTGCCGATACGATTACGCCTGTGAGCGTATATCTAAAGGTGCGGGATAAATACCCCAACAGCCTGCTGCTGGAAAGTAGCGATTACCACGCGAGCGACAACAGTTTCTCTTATATCTGCTGTAATCCTATCGCTTCCATTAAAATCCAGAATGAGAAGATAGAAGAGACGTTCCCTGATGGTAGCCGAAAATTGACAAATATCGACCAGGACGTAAATGTTCCGGAAAAAATTCAGCAATTTTCGCAACAGTTTAAAGCTGAAAATTCAGGGTTCAAATTTATCAATAATGGGCTTTTTGGGTATATCGCTTATGACGGAGTACGATATTTTGAAGATCTTGAAATTACCAAAAAGAAGGGAGACCTGGGATTGCCAGATATGTACTACGCGGTATACCAAAATATTATTGCCATCAATCATTTTAATAATGAAGCTTATATTTTTGACCATAGTTACAATACGGAAAGTAAAATTGAAGAAATAAAACAGCTTATAAAAGTTAGAAACTTCGCGACATATAATTTTACAAGGCAGCAGGAACCTGTCTCTAATTTAACCGACGAAGAGTTTATAGAAAATGTGAAGTTGGGCAAAAAGCACTGCTACCGTGGAGATGTTTTTCAGATTGTTCTTTCCAGGCGCTTTTCTCAAGCTTTTAAAGGAGACGAATTTAACGTCTACAGGGCGCTGCGCAGCGTAAATCCTTCTCCGTATTTGTTCTATTTTGACTATGGAGATTTTAAAATTTTTGGAAGTTCTCCCGAAGCTCAGCTGGTGGTAAAAGATGGCCAGGCAGAAATTCACCCCATTGCCGGAACATTTAAACGCACCGGAAATGATGAACAAGACGCCGAACTGGCAAAAAAGCTCGCTGCAGACGAGAAGGAAAATGCAGAACATGTAATGCTTGTGGACCTTGCCAGGAATGACCTCAGCAGGCACGGCAGCAATGTGAAAGTTGAAAATTACCGTCAGATCCAGTTTTTTTCTCATGTCATTCACCTGGTAAGCAAAGTCACCGGCACAAAACATAAAACCACTCCAACAATGCAGGTCGTTGCTGATACTTTTCCAGCCGGCACACTTAGTGGAGCTCCCAAGCACAGCGCCATGAAGCTTATCGAGAAGTACGAAAATGTAAACCGAGACGCTTACGGTGGCGCAATTGGATTTATGGATTTCGACGGGAATTTTAACCATGCCATTATCATCCGCTCCTTTGTGAGCAAAAATCATCAGTTACATTACCAGGCCGGTGCCGGCGTGGTTTCAGAATCTGTTGAAGAAAACGAATTACAGGAAGTGTACAATAAATTAGGAGCATTAACCAAAGCACTGGAAATAGCAGAAGATATCTAGGCCTCCCCAACCCCTCCAGAGGAGGGGCTTGAGAGAAGCTTATAAAAATTAGAAAAATGAGTGATAATTCAACTATAGAAAAAACTTCCCTTTCCCCTTTGGGGAGAGGGTCAGGGAGAGGGTCCAAAGTACTAGTCATAGATAATTACGACTCCTTCGTTTACAATCTTGTCCATTACCTGGAAGATCTGGATTGTGAAGTAACCGTAAAGAGAAACGATCAGTTAGAACTGGAAGATGTGGAAAAATTTAACAAAATTCTACTCTCCCCCGGTCCCGGCATCCCTTCAGAAGCAGGCCTTCTAAAGCCAATTATCGAAAAATACGGAGCTACAAAAAGTATACTCGGGGTTTGCCTCGGGCAACAGGCCATAGGCGAGGTTTTTGGCGGGAAACTGGGAAATCTGGATTCCGTTTACCACGGGGTTGCAACTAATATCAACCTTTGTGTAAAAGATGAACCTCTTTTTAAGGATTTACCTAACGGATTTATGGTGGGACGATACCATTCCTGGGTAGTACTAAAAGAATTGCCAGATTCTCTGGAGGCAACTTCTTATGATGAAAACGGACAAATAATGTCCCTTAGGCACCGGGAATTCGATGTGCGGGGCGTGCAGTTTCATCCGGAATCTGTCCTTACCCCCGAAGGAAAAAAAATGATTAAAAACTGGGTAGAAAGCCCTTCCTTTAGCCTGCTTAAAGGGCAGAAAGCAAAAGGTACAAATGCGTAAAACATTGTTTAACCTATAAATTGCCTCAAAAACCCTCCCTTTTTGGGAGACCGAGGAGGACTATGAAAGAATTACTCAACCGGCTTATCAATCACGAAACTATTTCTAAGGAAGAGGCCAAGCATGTGATTTTCAACATTTCTGATGGAGAATATAACAGCAATCAAATTGCGGCTTTTTTAACCGTTTATATGATGCGGAGTATTACCATAGAAGAGCTCGAGGGCTTTCGGGACGCACTTCTCGAACTTTGTATTGCTATAGATCTAAGCGACTATAACCCTGTTGACCTCTGCGGTACCGGTGGAGACGGTAAAAACACTTTTAATATTTCCACAACGGCGTCTTTTGTTACAGCCGGGGCAGGTGTTAACGTTGCCAAACATGGTAATTACGGTGTGTCCTCTGTGAGCGGAAGTTCCAACGTGATGGAGCACCTGGGAATAAAGTTCAGCAATGATCCAGATTTCCTGGAGCGTTGCATAGACAAAGCCGGAATATGTATTTTACATGCTCCCCTCTTTCATCCCGCAATGAAAAATGTGGCGCCAATCAGGAAATCACTGGCGGTAAAAACTTTTTTCAACATGCTGGGGCCAATGGTAAACCCTGCTTTTCCTCAAAATCAGCTGGTGGGAGTTTTTGATCTGGAACTGGCGAGGATGTATGGGTATTTATATCAAAACACAGACAAAAATTTCACTATTCTGCACGCTCTCGATGGTTACGACGAAATTTCGCTTACCGGAAAAACAAAGATTATTTCCAACCATTCAGAAGCTATGGTAGGGCCGGAAGATTTCGGAATTGAAACTTTAAATCCGGAGGAAATTGCCGGCGGCGGTTCCATAGAAAGTTCTGCTGAAATTTTTATCAATATTCTGAAGGGAAAAGGAACTGAGGCTCAAAATAACGTGGTGTGTGCAAATGCAGGGATGGCCATCGCCACCACCCAAAACATTTCACCACAGGAAGGATTTGCAAAAGCTAAAGAATCTTTGAATTCCGGCTACGGATTGCAGGCTTTAAAGCAGTTGCAGGAATTAAGTCGATAATTGCCATTTTTAAGGTGAGGTCAAAAAGGAGGAAAAAAAGCATTTTCACATTAAGCAGCCACGAACTGCTTCAGTAGAAAATAAAAGAAATCAATGAATATTTTAGATAAAATAATAGCAGATAAGCGCAAAGAAGTTGAATTGAAGAAGGCTGTAGTTCCGGTTTCACAGCTGGAAAATTCCGCTCTCTTTAAAAAGGAAACAATTTCTCTTGCTGAAGCTTTAAGGTCCAGTAAAAGCGGAATTATTGCTGAACATAAGCGTAGATCTCCTTCAAAATCTGTTATTAACCAGGATTTAAACGTTCAGGATGTGGCTACGGGTTATGAAAACGCCGGAGTTTCAGGAATGTCGGTGCTTACCGACGGAAAGTATTTCGGCGGATCGCTGGAAGATTTGCTTTATGCAAGAGCCAGTGTTAAAATGCCAATTTTGAGGAAAGAATTCATTATTGATGAATATCAGTTACTGGAAGCAAAAGCTTATGGTGCAGATGTGATTCTTCTGATTGCTGCCGTTCTGGAGAAGGCGCAAATAAAGCAATTATCGCAATTTGCTAAAGATTTGGGACTGGACGTATTACTTGAAGTTCATAATGAAGAAGAACTTCAAAAATCCATTATGCCATGTTTGGATATGCTTGGGGTAAACAACCGGAATTTAAAAACTTTTGAAGTAAGCACCGATATTAGCAAGGAACTTTCAGAAAAAATTCCGGATGACTTTGTAAAAGTTTCCGAAAGCGGAATAAGTTCTGTAGAAGCCATTAAAGATTTAAAGAAGTACGGCTACCAGGGTTTCCTAATTGGAGAAAATTTTATGAAAACTGACAATCCCGGTCAAAGCGCAGCAGACTTTATCGCACAATTAGATCGTTAACTTTCTTTTTTGGAAAACAGAAAATAAAAATTCGTAATTTACGTGATATATTTTTTATTTTGTACGTAAACTTAAGATATGGACACAAAATTGACTTTGAGCCTGAACAAGTCTGTAATAGAGAAGGCTAAGAAATATGCCAAATCGAAAAATATAAGCCTTTCAAAAATGATTGAATCTTATTTAGCTGCTGTCACTGAAAAGGAAGAAAAAGAGAAGCAAACTACACCGCTGGTGGAAAGTCTTATCGGAGTTATTAACCTGGAGGCAGATTTCGACTATAAAAAGGGCTATGGCGATTATTTAGTAAAAAAATACCAATGAGCAACTTATTTGTAGATACGAATATTGTAATTGATCTGCTGGCCAACCGTACCCCTTTTAGTGACTCGGCCGCCGCGCTTTTTTCACTGGCAGACCAGGGAAAGCTTAACCTGACTATTTCTTCCCTCACTTTTGCGAACACAAACTACATTTTGTCGAAATTAAAATCGCCCCAAGAGGCGCGGAGTGTACTTAGAAAGTTCAAGGTCTTAGTTGAATTACTGCCGTTGAACGATAAAATAACAGAGTTAGCATTAAACGATGAAGATTTTCAGGATTATGAGGACGCTTTACAGTATTACACTGCTCTGGAGTTTAGTCAAAGTATTATTATTTCCAGAAATCTAAAGGATTTTAAGAGTTCTAAAATACCTGTAATGACAGCTGATCAGTATTTAATACACAGAAAAAATAACCACTAAAAACTGGGAAATAAAAAATCATTCAAAGCGACACCTTAAAAATGGCAAATATCAGGCTTAAAATATGTGGAATGAAGCAACCTGAAAATGTCCGGGAAATTGTGATGCTTCAGCCGGACTATATGGGATTAATTTTTTACGAAAAATCACCCCGGTTTGTAGCTGCTCATATTCCTGAAGTTGCTTCGGAAGTAAAAAAAACCGGCGTTTTTGTAGATGCATCGCTGGATTTTATTCTGCAGAAGATAAAGCTGTATCAGTTAAAGGCGGTTCAGCTTCATGGTAAAGAAACTGCTGAATTTTGCAGGCAACTTCGGCAAAAAATTCAGGATGAAAAGGTTGAAATTATCAAGGTTTTTTCAGTAAAAGAAGAATTTAATTTCAACAGATTGGAAGAATATGAAGGTATTGTGGATTTCTTCCTTTTCGATACCAAAGGCAAAAATAAAGGCGGAAATGGGATTACCTTTAACTGGGAAGTATTAAAAGATTACCCCTCCTCTACTCCATTTTTCTTAAGCGGCGGAATTGGCCTTGAAGAAGCAGAAGCGGTGAAGGAACTCATGATTTGGTTTCAGAAAAACGGAAAAGAAAATCTGCTTTACGCAGTAGATGTCAACAGTAAGTTTGAGGATGAACCGGGATTGAAAAATGCAGAAAAGCTGCGGCAATTTCAGGAAAGGATTAGAAGAAGTTGACTTACAAAATTACACCTAAAGGTTTTATAAACCTTGCAGGAAAAAAATATTAGAAAACCTACAAGGTCTTGAAGACCTTGAAGGATAAAAAAATAGAAAATGACTTACCAGGCAAACGAAAAAGGATATTACGGCGAATTTGGAGGCGCGTATATTCCGGAGATGCTTTATCCAAACGTTGAGGCTTTGCGCTCGCAATATCTGGATATTATGAAGGAAGAATCTTTTCAGAAAGAATTTAAGGACTTGCTGAGAGATTACGTGGGACGCCCTACTCCGCTTTATTATGCAGAACGCTTCAGCAAAAAATATAACGCAAAAGTTTACCTAAAAAGGGAAGACCTTTGTCATACCGGTGCTCATAAAGTTAATAACACGGTAGGCCAGATCCTTATGGCGAAACGCCTGGGCAAGAACAGGATTATTGCGGAAACCGGTGCGGGGCAACACGGAGTTGCAACAGCGACGGTTTGTGCGCTTATGGGAATTGAATGTATTGTATATATGGGAGAGATAGACATCGAGCGACAGGCTCCAAACGTGGCCCGTATGAAAATGCTCGGTGCAAAAGTAGTTCCTGCCAAGTCCGGGAGCCGCACGCTTAAGGACGCCACTAACGAAGCCATAAGGGACTGGATCAACAATCCGGTTGACACTCATTATATAATAGGATCTGTCGTTGGCCCGCATCCATATCCAGATATGGTCGCCAGGTTTCAGGCAATTATTTCTGAAGAAATAAAAGTGCAGCTTCAGGAAAAAGAAGGCCGTGAGAATCCCGATTATGTAGTGGCTTGTGTAGGTGGCGGGAGTAATGCCGCCGGAGCTTATTTTCACTATATGGACAATCCTGAAGTGGGAATAATTGCGGTGGAAGCTGCCGGAAAAGGGATCCAAAGTGGCGAGAGTGCAGCTACCTCAGCTTTGGGTAAAGAAGGAATTATCCACGGAAGCAAAACCCTGCTTATGCAAACTGAAGATGGCCAAATCACCGAGCCTTATTCCATTTCTGCCGGACTGGATTATCCCGGAGTTGGACCTATGCACGCTAATTTATTTAGAAGTGGGCGTGGAGAATTCATTTCGGTTACCGATGAGGATGCCATGAAGGCCGGTTTACATCTTGCCAAACTGGAAGGAATTATTCCTGCTATCGAAACCTCCCACGCACTCGCAATTTTTGAAGACCGGAAGTTTAAAAAGGATGATATTGTAGTGGTTAATCTTTCGGGACGTGGTGATAAGGATCTTAATACATATATCGACTATTTTAATTTATAATGTCAAACCTGACAGGTGTCCAAAACCTGTCAGGTTTAGTTAAAACATAAAAATGAACCGAATTACCAAAAAACTGCAGGAAGACAAAAAACTGCTTTCCATATATTTTACCGCCGGCTATCCTGAACCTGAAGACACGGTACAGATCATTCAGGATCTTGAAAAAAGCGGGATCGATTTTATTGAAATTGGTCTTCCCTTTAGCGATCCCCTGGCCGATGGCCCAACAATTCAGGAGAGTTCTACTAAAGCCCTGAAGGCTGGAATGACTACAAACCGACTATTTCAGCAACTGGAAGGAATTCGGGATTCTGTGGAAATTCCGTTGATAATTATGGGATATTTTAATCCGATACTTCAGTTTGGCGTGGAGCGGTTTTGTCAAAAATGTGAAGAATCTGGTATCGACGGACTCATTATTCCCGATCTTCCGGTAGATGTTTATAATGAAGAGTACAGAGCGATATTTGAAGCTCACGGACTTCAGAATATCTTCCTTATCACTCCACAGACTTCCGAAGAAAGGATCAGGTTTATAGATTCGGTTTCTGACGGCTTCATTTATATGGTAAGTACTGCCAGTGTAACCGGTTCTACCAAAGGATTTAGCGAGGGAACAAAAGATTACTTTAAAAGAATTGACAGTATGAACCTGAAGAATCCACAGGTGGTAGGGTTTGGGATTGGTGATAATCAAACTTTTAAACAGGCGACTCACTACGCCAAAGGAGCAATTATTGGCAGCGCATTTATAAAATATATTAATAAGACCGGGACGGGAAAAATAGCGGAATTTGTTAAAGGAATCCGGAATGTTTAACCTAAGTCTAACAAGGTTTTAATATAAACTTCTCTTGTCTTATCGTATCTTAATTCAGAATTAAAAAAAGGAAAATTATGGGACGTATAGATGAAAGTAGAAATAAGAGGAAAGAAAAGCAACGCAGCGACAACGATCCATTAAGCGGAGAAATTGGAAATCGCGATATAGAAACTAACGATTTCGATATTGATGATAAAACCATTAAAGATCAGCAAAACAAAAAGTAATGGGTAGAGGTGATAAAAAAACCAAGCGCGGAAAAATTGCTATAGGCACTTATGGTAAACTAAGACCTAAACGTAAAAAATTTAAGGTAAAACCAACCACCATGGCCGATACACAAAAGAAAAATTTGGAGCAATAGTTTTAAAAATGCTCTTTATACTGAAGAACCCTGAAATCAATCGTATTGAATTCAGGGTTCTTCTTTTTAAGATGTTTATATAGTTCCATACTCCCAATGGCACGATTGGCAGAGCCCGAAGGCGCTGTTAACGAAACAGTTTTAATCAGCCTGCCGTCCAGCACGAACTGGTGAATTTTTGGAACATCATTGGAGATTACTTTTAGCCGGATGTCACTCTCAATTTCCCGTAAATGTCTCCTGAAGAAAAATTCTGGCCCGTTTTTGCTGTTTCCGCCGGTAAACAACAGGGTGTCTATTTTGGGATAATCCTGAAGAATTTGAACCATATTCCGGAGTTCCACCTGCTGCATTCCGAGATCTGAAGCATCGATTTTGTCCCTGCGGCTGCTTTCCACCATATCACAAATCCCGATTCCGCGAGATTTCAACCACTCCTTTCGATGCTTCACAGCTTCTTCAGTGGTTTCAAAGCGAAGCCCGATGTCAAAGATTTTATCCAGCACCCTCCAGAGGAGTCCGTCCCGACTTCCGTAACAAAAATCAACATCGCCTTCTTTTAACTGGCGCTTTGTAAAGCGTGGCGGTGGCAATGTCCCGACAATTAGCTTGGTGGCAGTTTCAGGAATAAATGGACGATATGGATGCGTGTGGTGGAAGATTTTTTCTGTTGTCTGTTGTCTGTTGTCTGTTGTCTGTTGTCTGTTGTCTGTTGTCTGTTGTCTGTTGTCTGTTGTCAAAAATAAAATAGTAGCCTCAAAATGGCAATTTTCGACGTATATCTTTAAACAATCTTTGTTCTTGCGGCGAAGCGGTCTTTATTCTTGTTTCTGTTCCGCGTCTCTACCGAATAAAAACCGGCTCATTTTCTTTTTCAGTATGTTCATCGCTATAGCGATAATTGTCATAATCGTAACCCCTTATATCCTCCAGCGATTGTGCGTCTTTATCAATTATATAGCGCACCATAGAGCCACGAGCCTTCTTTGCATAAAAACTGATAATCTTGAGTTTTCCGTTTTTAAAGTCTTTAAATACCGGAGAAATAACCGGAACTTTTAGAGCCTTCGAATCCACAGCCTTAAAATATTCATTACTGGCAAGATTGATAAAAAGTTCTTCATCCTTCAATTCTTCATTAAGCGCCTGAGTCACTCTTTTCTGCCAGACTTCGTATAAGTTCTTTTTCCTTTCAATTCCCATAGAAGTACCCATTTCCAGCCGGTAAGGCTGCATGAGGTCGAGTGGCCTTAAAATTCCGTACAGGCCGGATAATATCCTCAATGTATCCTGCAGCCGGTCGATTTTCTCTGTCGGAATTGTATAAGCGTCGAGTCCGGTATAAACATCTCCGGCAAAAGCATAAGCTGCAGCCCTGGAATTTTTCTTATTATGATCTTCTTGAAATTCCTGATAGCGCGTATAATTAAGATCGGCCAGCTTATCACTAATTCCCATTAAATCGGAAATTTCAGCTTTTGTCATTCTCGCCAGTTTGCGATTCAATTTTGCGGTTGTTTCGAGAAACTGCGGCTGTGTAGCACGGGTAGTTGGTAATTTTGATTCATAATCCAGGCTTTTCGCCGGAGAAACAACAATTTTCATAGTCTGAGGATTTGCTCTCAAAGATAAGTTTAATGATCTTAAATGAAAAAAGACGGATTATTACTTCTTTATTGAATAATAGAGAAGGTTTATTTCATTTAAATAATGCGTATTTGGTAAAACCGAAAACTTCGATTAATTGCCACTCATTATTATTCTAAAAGTAATGCAGTAGCCTTTAAAAGTCAGATCACGAATTTCCTCATTATCAAAATAAATAGATTTTCTGAATGAATAGGGGTTAGAAGAAATTTTTTTTATTTCTAATAGAAGGGCATTTTTAAACTTTCGGGCAGCTAAAGGTTTATCCTTTGCAATGTATCGCATCTGCTTTTCAAGTTTAGATCTAAATTTACTTGATAGTTTTATCTTCATATTGAGAAAGAATCCTATCGAGTTCAATATCTACTTCATCTAAATCGCATAATTCTGAAGTTCCATTTCCAACAGCCTCCAATTCCTGATGCAAATCTTCTTTCTGTTGCTCAAAAACATTGTCTGAAATTATCTCAATTTCATTTTGATCAATGTTCTCAAGTAAGCTTAACAGATAATCATAAGCCTTTTGCTTTTGACTTTCAATAGAATATTTTCCATGGTGATGTGATATGCTACTAAAGATAATTAAATAAAAAGCAAAGTTTAATATTTTAATCCAGAATTTCCTTCTGATTCTTGGCATAATTCTCCCACTTCGCAATACAGTCCTGCATATCCTGCGGAATTTCAGTATTAAAACTCATCCATTTTTGGGTTTGTGGATGAACAAAGCCGAGAGTTTTTGCATGCAGTGCCTGCCTGGGCAATACCTTAAAACAGTTTTCCACAAACTGTTTGTACTTGGTAAAAGTCGTCCCTTTTAAAATCCTGTCTCCCCCATATCGTTCGTCATTAAACAGGGTATGACCAATATATTTCATGTGCACGCGAATCTGGTGCGTCCTTCCTGTTTCCAGTTTACAGGAAATCAGCGTTACATAACCAAATCGCTCCAGCACCTTAAAGTGGGTTACCGCGGGTTTGCCTTTTTCAGCGTCTTCTCCTTCATAAACGGTATTTTGAAGTCGGTTTTTCGGGTGCCTCCCAATGTTTCCTTCTACAGTTCCTTCGTCTTCTTCTACATTTCCCCAAACAATCGCTACATATTCCCTCTCGCTGCTTTTATCAAAAAACTGTTTGGATAAATGCGTCATTGCCTGTTCTGTCTTGGCCACGACTAAAAGTCCGCTGGTGTCTTTATCTATTCTATGTACCAATCCCGGGCGGTCACTGCTGTTATTTGGCAAATTTTCGAAGTGGTAAACCAGCGCATTAATCAGAGTTCCGCTGTAATTTCCGTGACCGGGATGTACCACCATTCCCGCCGGTTTATTTACCACCAGCAATGTATCGTCTTCAAAAACCACATCCAGCGGAATATCTTCAGGGGTAAGTAAGAACTCATACGGAGGATGTTCGAACATCACCTGCACCACATCTCCCGCTTTCACTTTATAATTGGATTTTACGGCAACTTCATTTACATAGATATTTCCGCTCTTTGCCGCCTTCTGAATTTTATTACGCGTGGCTTTTTCAATGTAATTCATCAAATATTTATCCACCCGCAACGGATTTTGTCCTTTTTCGGCTACAAACTTATGATGCTCATAAAGTTCATCATCCTGCTCTTCAATATCGTTACTTTCTTCCTCTTTCATTAAAATTCAATTTCTTCTTCTACACCTGCTTCGGTTTCTTCCTCTTCTTCGCCTTCCTGCCGGTACCTACCAGAGCCGTCGCCTAACACCAAATCGATAATTGACGTTTTCATGAGCTCATCTCCGGGCTCCACCAATTCTCCCTCATGGCGCATTTCCAGGACCGCATCTTCAGCAATGTCAGGCTTATAAGTAACATCTCCAATTTCAAATCCCAGTGAGCGCAAAGTCGGCTCAACCTGCCTTCTTGTTTTTCTGATTAAGTCGTTTGGAATCGTTACTTTTCTATATCCCGAAGGGTTCAGCGTTAAATAGATCTTTCGGTTCTCTTTTACAAATTTCCCAGGCTCCGGAACTTGTTCTATTACAGAATAACGTGGAAAATCCGGATTAAAATTTGCAGAATCCAGGATTTCAAACCTGAGATCCAGCTCATTAAGTCTTTCATCCACATTATCTAAAGACATCCTGGCAAGATCGGGTACTTTTATACGTTGATCCTGGTTGGTAGAATATTCCAGCCATTGTAAAGCCAGAAATGCAATCACCACTATGGCTATTGCGGCCAAAACTAATTGAATTAAAAAAGTTTTGCTGAAGATAAATCTGAATATTCCCATAAATCGGTTTAAAAAACAAAGATATAAAACCCCACGGTTTTGGATGCACCCGTTATTAGTGATATTTTTGATAACGATTTTATTACCGACATATTGAACATGAAGAAAAAAATTGCCATCGCCATGGGCGGCTATTCCAGTGAATACCGCATTTCTATTAATAGTGGGAACATGGTCTACAAACATCTGGACCGTGAACTTTACGAACCTTACCGGGTCCACATCCTAAAGGGCGAATGGTTTGTGGTAGCAGATGATGATACGCCTTACCCTATCAATAAAAGCAATTTTACGGTGAGGATTCAGGGTGAAGTAATTTCTTTTGATTGTGTTTTTAACACGATTCACGGTACGCCGGGCGAAAACGGACTTTTACAAGCATACCTGGAATTGGTGGGAATTCCGCAGACTTCCTGCGATTACTACCAGGCGGCGCTTACTTTCAACAAACGGGATTTAATCAGTGTTTTAAAACCCTACGGAATTAAAGCCGCCACCAATTTTTTTCTGAATAAAGAAGACGTTATTAATCCGCACGAAATTGTGGAAAAAGTCGGCCTGCCTTGTTTTGTAAAAGCGAATCGTGCCGGGAGTAGCTTCGGAATCACAAAAGTGAAATTAAAAGAAGAACTTATACCTGCCGCAAAAACTGCATTTAAGGAAGATAATGAAGCTATAATTGAATCGTTTTTAGATGGAACCGAAGTTTCTGTAGGCGTTGTAACCTACAAAGGAGAAGTTATAGCGCTACCGGTAACAGAAATTATTTCAGAAAACGAATTCTTTGATTATGAAGCGAAGTATCTGGGAAAGTCGCAGGAGATTACGCCTGCCAGAATTTCTAAAGAGCAAACAAAAAATGTCCAGGAAATAGCTATTCTCATCTATAAAAAATTAAAAATGAGAGGCCTTACCAGATCAGAATTTATTTTTCATAATGGTGAACCGCATTTTATTGAGATGAACACGACACCCGGACTAAGTAAGGCCAGTATTTTGCCACAGCAGGCAGAAAAAGCGGGAATAAACTTAAAGGATCTTTACGGAAGTGCCATTGAAGCCGCACTGCAACAGGATAAATTCTAAAGTTGTAAATTGGTTCACAGTACAAAATAAATTATGAGAAAAGCAGTTTTTCCAGGATCGTTCGATCCTCTTACTTTAGGACATACCGATATTATTGAACGGGGCCTGCCGCTTTTTGATGAGATTATACTCGCTATAGGCACAAATTCTGATAAAAAATATATGTTTTCCCTTGAAGAAAGGCTGCATTTTATTGAAGAAACCTACAAAAATGAAGAGAAGGTTAAAGTAATGACCTACAAAGGCCTCACCGTCGATTTTTGTAAGAGTGAAGGTGCGCAGTTTCTCCTGCGCGGACTGCGGAATGCTGCCGACCTTGAATTTGAAAAGGCGATTGGGCAGACCAATTTTAAGATGTCGGGTATCGAAACCGTCTTTTTTATAACCTCCTCCGGAAAAAGTCATATTTCCTCTACAGTGGTGCGCGACGTAATTCGGCATGGCGGGAATTATGAATTTATGGTACCTGATGTGGTAAGAAAAAATAGTATTTAAAAAAGACCTCACAGGTTTTTAAAACCTGTAAGGTCTATGACTAAAAATGCCAATTATCGACTTAAAAGCTATTTTAAATTATAAATTTTGAAATCTGAATTATTTCTTCTTTCCTTTCTTTTCCTCTTTAACTTCTGAACTCTTTCCCTCCTTATCTTTGCTTAAAAAGTCATGTCTAAAAAATGCCAATTATCGGCCTACTTTTCCAGTGAAAAACTAAAAATTATAACTCACTCCTACCCCACCAAAATAATTGCGTGGATTTCCCGGATAATAATACCTTGGCGCGGCACCTCCAAACCCAACTGCATTTGTCACCACACTGGCCGCATAATGCTCATCAAAAGCGTTGTTTATTCCGGCGTTGAAATTTATGTCAAAGTAATCTGAAACACTAAGGCTATAGACCGCTTTTAAATTTACCAACTGATAGTTCTCTGTATATTCTGAATTAGAATCATTCAGCGGAATTTCTCCCACCGCTCTGTAATTACTGTAGAAGGTTAGCCCCCAATCTGTAGAAAGATCGAAACCGAGATTGATTGTAGACTTTGGAACGCCCGGCAATTCATTTCCGGAAAAATCTTCTTCTTCATTTATAAATTCATCAAATTCAAAAAAGTTAAAAGCAGCATTTACATAAGGTTTTCCAGTTATTCCTGCTCCCAGCTTAAAATTATATTGGGCTAAAAATTCAATCCCGTTATGATCGGTTTTTCCTGCATTTACGCCTACATATTGATCCTGACCAATACGCTGCGCGACAAGCAGGTTTTCAATTTGTATAGAATAAAGCGCAACTTCTGTGTATAGCCTGTTATTTATCCAGTTTCCTTTAAACCCGATTTCGTAGTTTGTTCCCGTTTCCGGCTCTAAATCTGTATTAATCTGCCCTTCAGGAGTTAATGTTTCTGCTACTGTAGGCGTAGAAAACCCGTGGCTTATGGAAGCATATAAATTTTTACCCGGAGCAACTTCATAAGTCGTTCCTACACGCGGAGAAAAAATAGTCTTAAACCGGTAATCTCCTGTTTGATCTACCTCATCTTCAGCGTATAAATCGGTTAACGTATAACCAGTGGTGTTCACATTAAAACCAGCTTCTGCATTCCATTTTTCAGTTAATTCAATGCTCAACTGTCCGAAGAAATTGGCATAATTCCTTACCTGCTCGTTATTGCTTAACCGTAATCCCCGAACACTTCCCTCGCCTGGAAAATCTTCATAAAGATTTTCAAAAGTTCCAATCTCGTACCATTCATTATAATATTCTGCACCAAAACTTATCTGGGAAGCCATATCTCCAACATTAGTTTCCAAATTGAATTTTGTACGTGCACCGGCCGAAAGTCGTTCCTCCTTTAAAATATCAAACGGCCGTGGCTCATATCCATTTCTGAAATTCATATAAATACTGGTGGTATTGCTGAAGTTTTCAGAGAACTGATGATTATAGGCCAGGCCTAAAAGTCCGCGGTCGTAAGATTCATATCCTTCTGAAGCACCCCAGGTAAAAGCTGCTGTTTTAGGATCATTTAGAAAATCGTCTTCGTTTAAGGAACTTGGAATAAAAGCCTTCAGTTTGGTGAAATTTGCCAAAAATGAGAGGCTGTTATTTTCAGCAGTTAAAAGCTTTGCATTTACAAGAGCAGACTTACGATCATATTCTCCGTTTTCCCGGTAACCATCACTTTTTAAGTGTGAGTAATTCGCAAAAAGGCTGGTATTTTCTGAATTATGAGAAGCTGAAACGCTCTTTTTAGAGGTATTGAAGCTGGAAAGCTGATATTTGACATTTCCAGCGCTTCCCCTGGAATCTGGGGTAGCAGAGTAAAGGTTAATTGAACCTCCCAAACCTGCTCCATAAATACTGGAGGTAGGCCCTTTAATAATTTCTACTCTTTCCAGGGATTCCTGGTCAATATCATCCAGCGTTAATTCCCCTTCTGCCGTAGTCATCGGGATTCCGTCAAAATACGCCTGAATTCGGTTAGTGCTGTATTGAGAGCGGGCTCCGATTCCACGAATATTGATCTTATTTGTATTTAAAGCACCCTGATTCACGTACATTCCCGGGACATAATTGAAATTGTCCATTAATGCCGTGGCATCTGTGCGCTGCAGATCATTTTCTGTAAGTAAACCTACTGACGCCGGAACTTTCTGAAGCTGATTTGGAATAATGGTACTCCTGATCATTACTTCTGAAAGATCGTCCCGAAAAGGTTCGAGATAGATTACCAAATCTTCAGTGTAGGAACTCACGGTTATATTTCTATTCTGAAATCCTAAATAACTTATTTCCAGGTTTACCGGAAGTTCTTCAGCTTCCAGTGAAAATTCTCCGTTTTCATCTGAAAACGTCACCGCTCCTGAAGACAGATTTTCTATTCTCGCATCTGTAATTGCTTCAGCATTTTCAGAATTCAAAATTTTCCCTTCTAGATTCTGACTAAAGACTTTTACGCAGCAGATAAGAAACAGGGCTGCCAATATTTTTTTTTCCAATGTCGATTTATTTTATTCCGCCGAAATTTTCCAGATTACATTCCCGTCATCATCATTAACCAGCAAAGAACCATCGGGCAAAGTAGTCACACCCACAGGCCTTCCATAAACTTTACTGGAGTCTTCGTTTGCAAAAAAGCCGGTTAGAAAATCTTCCGGTTCCTGGGGTTTTCCATTTTCAAAAGGTACAAATAAGACTTTGTAACCCGCAAGGTTAGCCCGGTTCCATGATCCATGCTGCCCAACAAAGGCTCCGTTTTTATACTTTTCAGGAAACTGATCTGCTTTATAAAAACTAAGCCCCAAAGAAGAAGTGTGAGACCCGAGTGGCACATCTGGTACGATCGCTTTTTCCACAAGCTCCAGGTGTGGGTCCTGCGCCCAACGTGGATCTTTTATATCACCAAAGTATGAAAAAGGCCAGCCATACCAGCCTCCCTCTTTAACGCTCGTTAGATAATCTGGAACAAGATCGTTTCCAATTTTATCGCGCTCATTTACCGAGGTCCATAGTTCCCCCGTAACAGGGTTCCAATCCATTCCAACCGGATTTCTGATTCCTGCAGCGTAAACTTCTTCACCAGAACCATCAGGGTTTATTTCGAGTATATTTGCCCGTCGCTCTTCCTTTTCAATTCCATGTTCGCCCACATTACTGGAAGAACCTACGGTAATATAAATTTTACTGCCATCTTCATTCGCTATAATATTACGCGTCCAGTGGTGATTATAGCCTCCCGCTGGCAGTTCCAATATAGTTTCTCCTTCTGTCTCAATAGATGTTTGTCCTTCTTTATAAGGAAACCTTTTTAGAGCATCTACGTTTGCCACGTAGAAATAGCCATCTAAAATCAACATCCCATAAGGTTGATTAAGATCTTCCATAAAAACGTACCGCTCATCTGGCATTCCATCTCCATTAGTATCTCTAAGCATCGTTATGCGATCTGCGCTTTTTTTAGCATCATCAGATTCTGCAACAAAAACGTCTTCATTTGGAGCTACATAGCTTCTTCGTGGATGTTGAAGATCTTCTGCATATAAGCTTACCACAAAACCATCAGGAGCTTTGGGTTTATTACTTCCAGACCAGCCTACAACCTCACTTTCATTGGTAACAGATTCTGAAGAAAAAGGTGCAGGAAGCTCCAGGCTACCAACAGCAGTTTGCACCACATCTGGTTCCCTTTTAGACAGTTCTTCCTTTCTTTCTTCACTCACTTCTGTATACTGTGCAAGTGCAGACATGCTCGTGCCAAGAGCTATACTAACACATAAAATGGCTGATTTTATTTTCATTTTATACTATTTTTTTTCAAAAATACCCCGAAATTTGTGCAGAGAAAAGTTTTAGATCCTGATTAGGTTTCCTTTAACAGGTTGAAAATTTTACGGCACAAATCCTCTTGTTTTGGCAGCTATAGTAGTTTTAACTATGTTTACCAATCCTTATTGAAAAGCTTTTAGAAGTGCCGAAGCAGACATCATGAGAGGCCAATGTAAGACAAGATGTCGACTTATTAAATTCGCTCAAATGAAAAAAGCAATTGTAGCTTTACTAATATTATCTGTCCTTGTTTCCTGTGATTTATCTAAATACCGCCTTGTGGTAGATTACGATTTTGAAACAAAATTTGAAAAATCTGAAGGGAAAGAGACCGCAACTTATCCTGAAGTTATAGATTTTTATTCCCAGCTCAATGACGCCTATACTACCGTTAGTTTTACTGAATTTGGATCTACAGATAGTGGTGAACCTTTACATTTGGCAATTTTCAGCCCAACGGGAGATTTTGACCTGGAAAAATTAAGGCGGGAGCAAACTGTTATATTAATAAACAATGGTATTCATCCCGGGGAAAGCGACGGTATAGATGCTACCATGATGCTGTTCAGGGACCTGGCAGGTGATTCTATTGGTGTGCCAGAAAACACAATTATCGCCACTATTCCTATCTACAATGTTGGTGGGGCGCTTAATCGGAATTCCACGACAAGGACAAATCAAAACGACCCCGCAGAATATGGTTTTAGAGGAAACGCCCGTAACTACGACCTGAACAGGGATTTTATAAAAGCAGACACAAAAAACACACGAAGTTTCTATGAAATTTTTCATCTGCTAAAACCTGATGTTTTTATTGATAACCACGTAAGCAATGGCGCAGATTATCAATATACTCTCACCCACTTGTTCACTCAGCACAACAAACTGGGAGGAGAACTTGGTGAATACCTTAATACCACCATGATGCCCGCGCTGGAAGATTCTCTAAAACTGAAAGAATGGGATATCACGCCTTACGTAAATGTTTTTGATGAAGTTCCCGAAACCGGATTCAGTCAGTTTATGGACCACCCGCGGTATTCTACCGGCTACACTACACTCTGGAACACTCTGGGAATGATGGTAGAAACCCACATGCTAAAACCATATAACCAAAGAGTTGCGGGAACTTACGAACTCATGCGTTCTATGATAAATATTACAGATGCCGAAAGTGCAACCATAAAAGAACTCAGAGAGGCAGAAACGAAGAAATATTTGACAGAAAGATGGTACCCCACAAACTTTCAACCAGATATGGAGAATCCCAGCACAAGGGAATTTAAAGGTTATGAAGGGGAAAGAGTTGACAGTGAAGTTACCGGGGAAGATCGCTTAAAATATAACCGGGACCAGCCGTTTACAAAAGAAATAGAATATTTTGACAACTTTACAGCACAAGACAAGATAGAAATTCCCAGAGCATATATAATTCCGCAAGGATGGTGGGAAGTTTTACAACTTTTAAAATTAAATCAGATTAAAATGGAGCCTCTGGCCCGGGACACCACTATTTATATTGAAAAATATAAAATAGAAGACTTTGAAACTGTAGCATCACCCTACGAAGGTCATTACCTGCACAAAAACACTCAGGTGAGCAAAACTATGGACTCCATCCGATTTAGAGAAGGTGACCTTTATGTGACTACTTTTCAGGACGGGGCGAGATACCTGTTAGAAACCCTGGAACCTGCTATGGTGGATTCATTTTTTAACTGGAACTTTTTCGATTCGGTTTTGCAGCAAAAGGAACATTTCTCTCCGTATGTTTTTGAAGATATAGCTCAAAAGTTACTGGAAGAAAACCCGGAGTTGAATGCTGAATTTGAAGAAAAAAGAGATTCAGATTCAGAATTCAGAAACGATTCTTATGCACAACTGGAATGGATACATAGAAGATCAAATCACTACGAGGAAGCACATTTACGCTACCCTATCTTCAGGGTGCCCAGGTAAATATTTTTCTGAAAAAAGAAGTTTTATATTGGCATAAGATTTTGTGAGTGCTTTCTGGCTTTTTTCAAGATTCTTCCATTTGGCTTTTTCTATCCCCTCGTTCTGTTCCGGTTTTAATTCGCCATTGTAAGACGTACGCATCTCATACCAATGCGTTACTTTTAGCCTGTATTTTCCTTTTCTTTTAAACACATGATAAGTTTTCTGAAGGAATTTAGTAATTTCCAGATCCTGAACACCTGTTTCTTCTTCTACCTCGCGAATAGCAGAATCTTCGATGTTCTCCCCTTTTTCGGTCTTTCCTTTTGGAAGGTCCCATCTTTTGTTACGGTATATAAAGAGAATTTCATCTTTGTCATTCAGGACCATGCCACCTGCTGCTGTAACCACCCGCAACTTCTTCAGTAAAAATTTCAGTAATTTTTCTTCATTTTCGTGATAAAGATTTACATAAAGCAATTTTCCTTTATCAATCTTCTTTAAAATTTTCTTCAGTCTGGCTGTCCTAATAGGGTAAGAAGTATATGCCTCGCCAATTTCTTTTTTTGTGGAAAGAATAATTGGGATATCATTTACAAAAACTTTATACATTTGTATTATGATTTTAAATAAAGAAACAGCAAAACATACTGCTGAACTACTACTGCAAATTAAAGCAATTAAATTAAACCCGCAAGAGCCATTTACGTGGGCAAGCGGGTGGAAGTCTCCTATATACTGCGATAATCGCGTTGTTCTCTCTTATCCTCCTATCAGGAATTTTATACGTGAGCATTTTGCAAAACAGATAGAGGAACTCTATGGAAAACCAGACGTAATTGCAGCGGTAGCTACAGGGGCAATTGGTATTGGCATGCTCGTGGCAGAATATTTAAGCCTGCCTTTTGCTTACGTAAGACCTGAAGCTAAGGGTCACGGCAGAAAAAATCAGATTGAAGGAAATATCCTGGAAGGCCAGAATGTAGTTGTTATTGAAGATCTTATTAGCACTGGTAAAAGTAGCTTAAACGCCGTAAAAGCAATTAGAGAAGCAAACGCCAATGTAAAAGGTATGCTGGCCATTTTTACTTACGGGTTTGACATTGCTACGGAAAATTTTAAAGAAGCCGGCGTGGAACTCCATACTTTAAGTGATTACGATCACCTGATTGAGACTGCACAAAAAACAAGATATATTAATGGTTCTGAAGCTGAAACTTTGAAAGAATGGCGTCATGACCCAGCTAACTGGAAAAAGTAATTATGAATTTAGAAAGTCCACAAGTAACCACAGATAAGAGCCAGCAGGAAATGTTTGAATTTTTGACCAATGTTGAAAATTATGAGCAGTTAATGCCAGAAAGCAAGGAAAAATTCAGGGTAATTGACCAGGAATCCTTTTTATTCGCTTTAAAAGGCATGCCTGAGATAAAATTGAAGATCCAGGAAACCGAAGAACCAAAATTGGTGGTTTTAGGCTCTACTTCAGATAAACTTAATTTCTCTCTCAACATTCATATTGATAAATTAAACGAAACTCAGAGCGAAACACAGCTTTTTTTCCATGGTAAATTCAATGCAATGATGAGCATGATGGTAAAGAGTCCGTTACAGAAGTTTATCAACAGCCTTGCTGAGAATATTTCAAAATTATAGATCACTAGTATTCCGAATTTCAGGAGGCCATCGAAAAATGGCAATTATCGACCTGCAGAGTCCGGAAGCTCTAATTCATCAGAATAATTGCCATTAAAATAGAATATTTCCTTCAGAAGAGAAGTTTTACCTCCTTTAGATCGAAAGTTTTAAAAACGGAATCTTCTGTTTCTATAGTTAACCTTCCTGCATGGGTCACGCCTCTTATAATTCCGGTCAAGTGGCTTCCATCTGGTAGCTCAAAAGTGGAAACCATATCTTTTTTGAACATTTTGGAAGTATATTCTTCGAGTAAAGAGCTTTTTGCGGAAACAGACAGCAACTCAAGCCGCTTTTCTATGGAATCTAATAAAATATCCAGCAGACTGTCAAGATCAAAGTTTCTGCCTGACATTTGTTGCATGGATCCCGCCCGGGGGAGGTTCAAAAATTCCATTTGATTAACATTGAGCCCTACGCCCACTATAGATGCCGATATTTTATCATTTTTGAGGATATTCTCAATTAGAATTCCGCAGAGTTTATAGCTTGCTGACATAATGTCGTTAGGCCATTTTACCCTTATTTTAGGAATTTGATGCTGCTCCAAAACATCTGCAATGGCAAGGGCCACAGCCGCACTCAAAAGAAACTGATCTACAACCGCCAGTTGCTCATGGGGATATAATATGCTAAAAGTGAGATTTTCTCCGGGATTTGAAACCCAGCCGGCGCCTCGCTGCCCTTTCCCTTTGTTTTGGGCATAAGCCACCACACAAACCGGGTCGAAATTAGAATTGCCGCGGTAGAGATCACGGGCAAACTCATTCGTGGAATTGATGGCATTAACTTTGATTATACGCATGTAGAAATTAAAGACGCAAAGGCATTAAAATGTTATAAAATAACAGGCTTTTAAAAGTCTAAAAAGTAATAACTTTGCGTAAAGAAATAAATTTAATGGCAAAAAAAGAAACGAACAGCGATCAACTTATTGCTCAAGTTATAAAGGGAATTGAAGAAGTAAAGGGAAATAATATTGACATCCTGGACCTAAGGGAGATCGAGAATACAGTTTGTGATTACTTTATCATCTGCAATGGTACTTCAAACACGCAGGTAAACGCCATAGTAAATTCCGTACAAAAATCAGTTAGTAAAGCTTTAAAGGATAAGCCCTGGCATATTGAAGGTAGCGAAAATGCCGAATGGGTCCTTATGGACTACGTAAATGTTGTGGTTCATGTTTTTCAACGACATATAAGAGAGTTTTACGACATTGAGAGTCTCTGGGGTGACGCAAAGATTACCAGTATTGAGACTAATTATTAAAATTTAACCTGAAGCAAGTAAGAATGGCGAAAGAGCAACCCAAAAAGAAATTAGATCCTAAAAAGCCTAAATTTAGTGCATATTGGATCTATGCGGCTATAATCATCATATTTTTAGGAATCCAGTTCTTCTCTGGCGGAGGCTTTAACGAGCCTGCTGAAATTACACCTACGCAGTTTGAAGAATACCTTAAAGATGGGGATATTCAAAAGGTCGTTATTGTTAACAACCAAAAAGCAAATGTCTTCCTTACCGAGGAAGCACAGCAAGAAGAACAACATCAATCTAAAACCAACGAAGAAATGTTTGCTGCGGGAGAAACCCCTGCTTACAGTTTTAATCTTGGTAGCCTTGAAAAGTTTCAGAATGATGTTGAGGAAATTGAGGAAGAATACAATGTTGCGGCAAACGTGACCTTTGAAAGAGAAAGTAACGTTTTAGCTGAAGTTTTCTTTACACTTTTACCTTTTATCCTCATTATTGGAATTTGGATTTTTATAATGCGGAAGATGAGCTCTGGCGCTGGTGGCGGTGCCGGTGGACAAATTTTTAATATCGGAAAATCCAAGGCTAAGCTTTTTGACCAGAATACCGATGTAAAAACTTCCTTTAAAGATGTTGCAGGACTGGAAGGAGCAAAGGAGGAAGTACAGGAAATTGTAGATTTCCTGAAACAACCAGAAAAGTACACTGCCTTAGGAGGTAAAATTCCGAAAGGAGCTCTTTTAGTAGGGCCTCCCGGGACGGGTAAGACCTTACTTGCAAAAGCCGTGGCTGGAGAAGCAAAAGTTCCGTTTTTCTCATTATCGGGATCGGACTTTGTGGAGATGTTTGTTGGAGTTGGAGCTTCAAGAGTTCGGGATTTGTTTAAGCAGGCAAAAGAAAAATCCCCATCTATAATATTTATTGATGAAATTGATGCCATTGGTAGGGCGCGTGGAAAAAGCAACTTTTCAGGTTCCAACGACGAACGTGAAAATACGCTTAACCAGCTATTGACAGAAATGGACGGATTTGGCACTAACACCAACGTGATTGTAGTTGCTGCAACCAACCGTGCAGATGTATTGGATAAAGCACTTATGCGTGCTGGACGTTTTGACAGGCAGATCTATGTGGACCTTCCGGATTTAAATGAAAGAAAAGAAATTTTTGAAGTTCATTTGAAGCCTTTAAAAAAGGTTGCAGATGAACTTGATACAGAATTCCTGGCAAAGCAAACCCCCGGGTTCTCGGGAGCAGATATTGCTAATGTTTGTAACGAGGCAGCCCTTATTGCAGCAAGAAAAGGAAATAAAGCGGTAGGTAAACAGGATTTTCTTGATGCTGTAGACAGGATTGTTGGCGGACTTGAGAAAAAGAACAAAATTATAACTCCTGGAGAGAAAAGAGCTATCGCCTTTCATGAAGCAGGACACGCAACCGTTAGTTGGATGCTGGAACATGCGGCCCCTCTTGTTAAGGTAACAATTGTTCCCCGTGGACAGTCTCTTGGTGCAGCGTGGTATTTACCTGAAGAACGACTTATTGTAAGGCCGGAACAGATGTATGATGAGATGTGCGCAGCTTTGGGAGGTCGTGCGGCAGAAAAAGTTATTTTTGATAAAATTTCTACCGGTGCACTTAGTGATCTCGAAAAAGTGACCAAACAGGCACGGGCAATGGTGACCATTTATGGTCTTAATGATGCTATAGGGAACTTAACTTATTACGATTCTTCAGGACAGAGTGAATATAACTTTACAAAGCCTTATAGCGAACGTACTTCAGAATTAATAGACAAGGAAATTTCCAGTCTTATTGAGGCCCAGTACAACAGGGCAATAGAACTTCTCACAAAGAACAAAGACAAGTTGACCCAGCTGGCCGAAATCCTCCTGGATAAGGAAGTGATCTTTAAAGATGACCTTGAAAAAATCTTTGGCGCACGACCTTTTGCAAAGGACAGGGAAGAACTTGAAAAAACCGTTACACAGGTAACACCGGAAGAGGAAGTATCCCAGGCTGACCCTGACGCAAATAATTTTGGGGAAGACAATCTTACCGAAAGAGGTTCCGTAAAAAAATAGTTTTCCGGACATCTGTAAAAAATCTTAATTTGACCTAAGGTTAAATTAAGATTTTTTACCTTTGGGATAAATGACGTTGAGAACCACACCAAATACTCTATGAGTCTATTTAGCAGATTCCTGAACCCTAAATCTAAATCAGACAAAAATCAGGATAATCCTGAGAAAGCTGATAGGGGAAAGTATATGCCTGAGGTAAAACTACCTACAGACGAAAGGTTCATGCTTAATTTCAGAAACAATGGAGGAAAATTCCTCTATTGTGAAAGCAACGAAGAAGTTTTGGAAGCTTTTGACAATATCCTGCTGGAAAATGACTGGTACGAAAAGGAATGTTTCTGCTTTGACCAGGCGCTTCGTGATAAATTCAATAACTTCAACCTGGAGTTTAACAGATCTTCCCAGGCAGCTTTTTTTCTTTCAACCTGTGAATATCTTGTTGCTAACGATGGCTCGATCCTTATCTCGTCAAACCAGATAAAGGAGAGTAAATTGCATGACTTACCTGCAAATTTTGTTGTTCTTGCCTCCACCAGTCAGCTTATTGATACTATAGGCGAAGGATTGCGCGGTATCAAATTCAGAAATAAACAGCACATTCCCTCCAACATCACTACTATTAAAAACTTTGAAACGCAGAAAGAAGGTGACTTTATGAGCTATGGAAGTAGCACTAAAAATCTGTATTTGCTTCTTCTTGAAGATCTTTAATATATGAGGGAAGCCATAATCAGAACTATTTCGGGATTATTGTATATATCCATTTTGGTAGCCTCTATCCTTTCTTCTGAATTTATCTTCATTACCCTATTCTATTTACTCGGGCTCGTGTGCTTAATTGAAATGCAGAAATTACTGCACCTCAAAAGTTATGCGCTATACGCTGTCCAGGCATTGCTGTTCTACCTTTTTAGTTACCTCAAATTTGACCAGGACGCCACGATCCTGCTACTTTTTATTACCATCTTTGTAAACCTTTTCCTTGTGAAAGACTTAATGGTGGTCAATAAAATTCCGGTGTTTGAAAAGAAGAAATATATCATTATTATTTTCTATCTCATCTCGTCGGTAATTTTCCTAACCCTTATTCCAACTATTGCCGGGGTCTTTATTCCCAAGCTGGTTGTAGGGATTTTTGTATTGATCTGGACCAACGACACTTTTGCCTTTATTGTAGGTAAGAATTTTGGTCGCAGAAAACTTTTTGAACGCATTTCGCCCAAAAAAACAATTGAAGGTTTCCTGGGCGGATTGATTTTTAGCTGCGCAGCAAGTTATTTTATTCATTATTATACCGAATTTTTAACTTTCCCCGTTTGGTTGGGATTAGCCGTAATATTGAGTATTTTTGGTACACTGGGAGATTTGATCCAGTCCAAGTTTAAAAGACAGGCGGGAGTAAAAGACAGTGGAAAACTTATGCCTGGCCATGGCGGCTTATTCGACAGGCTTGACAGTATTATTTTCGCCAGTCCCTTTGTTTATGCTTATTTATACCTATTAGATTATGTTTCATAAAGAAGGTTACAAGATAATGATCGTTACTGCAATTCTTTTAATTGCAATAAATGTTCTAAGTTACAGTTTAATAAACACGTACTGGATTAAATTCGCAATCCTAATCGTAACAATATTACTTTTCCTGCTCGTCCTCCAGTTTTTCAGAAATCCGAAGAGAGCGACGGCAATTAACAAGGAAACTGTTGTGTCACCGGTAGACGGAAAAGTTGTAGTTATTGAAGAAGTTCATGAAAAAGAATATTTTAAAGATAAAAGGCTACAGGTGTCGATTTTCATGTCTCCAATAAATGTACATGTTACCCGCCATCCCGTAGGAGGAAAAGTAAAATTCAGCAAATATCATCCCGGCAAATTTCTCGTTGCCTGGCATCCTAAATCCAGTGAAGAGAACGAAAGGACTACGGTAGTGGTAGAAAATGAAGTAACAGGAGAAATTCTTTACAGGCAAATTGCCGGAGCCATGGCAAAGCGAATAGTGAATTATGCTAAGGAAGGAGATGAAGTTGTACAGGGAAGCGACAGCGGTTTTATTAAATTTGGTTCGCGTGTAGATGTTTTTATGCCTTTAGGTACACCATTAAATGTAGAACTTAACCAAAAGGTTAAAGGTGGCGTTACTGTGATAGGAAAAATTCAGGATTAATTGGATGAATGATGCCAGAGGAAAATTATAAAAAGTTTTTAAAGGCCTATAAAATGGCAAGTACTACGGAGCAAAAGTTTCCACCGGACGTATTACTTCACTTCTATGCTTATTACAAGCGTGCTACTTCAAAGAATGGTTTTTATCTCCCTCCAACAAGCGATGGAGATTTACGTTCTGCATTTAAAGTAAATGCTTTAGTCCAGGTAAAAAACCTGACAAAGCAGGAGGCGCAGGAAAAATATATCGATCTTGTAGAAGAATATATTGGCAGCATAGATTAAGCCATACTGCCATTTATTTCTAGTAAGCTCCTATTGCAGGCTTTTTAGACTAGCCTTTAAAGCCTCTACTTTAGATTCGGCATCTGCTTTTTTTGCTTTCTCTATAGCAACCACTTTTTCCGGTGCATTATTCACAAACCGCTCGTTAGAAAGTTTTTTATCTACAGATTTCAGAAAACCTTCAGTATAGGTAAGTTCCTCTTCCAGTTTCTTTATTTCAGCATCAATATCTATAGCTCCCGTTACAGGCACAAAATAATCGTTCGATTTTACACGAAAGGATAATGCGCCTTCAACCTGCCGGTCTACATATTCCAGTTTAGAAAGATTTCCCATTTTAGAAATTACAGGGTCAAAGAAAATTGAAGTTTCTTCGTTATTTAAAACTTTAAACTCAATCTCATTTTTAAAAGATATATTCTTCTCTTTTCTTACTTTTCTAATCCCCGTAATAACCTCAGCGGCCACACTAAACTCTGAAATGATCTTCTCATCAAAAGATTTTATTTCCGGCCACTTTGCTATAATTAAAGCTTCCTGCGGAGTCCTTCCTGTTATTTCCTGCCAGATTTCTTCGGAAGAAAACGGAGTAAACGGATGCAATATCTTCAGGTTATCTTCAAGAATGGCAATAACTTCTTTAAAAGTAATGGCATCCATAGGTTCTCCAAAAGCAGGTTTTACCATTTCAAGGAACCAGGAACAGTAATCGTCCCAGATAAGTTTGTAAGTGGCCATTAAAGCATCGCTAATCCTGTATTTATCGAAGTGATCTTCAATTTCGTGCAGTGCTTTTTGAAATTTTGCCCTATACCAATTAATGGCAATTTTCGAGGTATCGTCCTGTTCTTTTTCTTCGGAAACTTCCCAGCCTTTTACAAGACGGAAGGCATTCCATATTTTGTTTGTGAACGCACTACCCTGCTTGCAAAGGTCTTCATCAAACATAAGATCGTTCCCGGCAGGAGAACTTAATAACATCCCTACCCTAACACCATCGGCACCATATTGTTCGATTAAACCGAGTGGATCTGGCGAATTTCCGAGGGATTTTGACATCTTCCGGCGCTGTTTATCGCGAACTATTCCTGTTAAATAGACGTTTTTAAAAGGTCGTTCTCCGCGATACTCATATCCAGCCATAATCATGCGCGCTACCCAGAAAAAGAGGATTTCAGGAGCAGTTACAAGGTCGTTTGTAGGGTAATAGTATTGAATTTCTTCGTTTTCCGGCTCCAGAATACCATTAAAGACACTCATTGGCCACAGCCAGGAAGAAAACCAGGTGTCCAAAGCATCCTGATCCTGAATCATGTCCGATAATTGCCATTTTTGGCTACCTGTCTTTTCTTTCACTTTTTCGAGTGCAGCTTCAGGATTTTCAGCAACAACAAAATCTTCTTTCCCATCACCATAGTAATAAGCAGGAATCTGCTGCCCCCACCATAATTGCCGGGATACATTCCAATCCCGTACGTTTTCCATCCAGTGTTTGTAGGTGTTCAGGAATTTATCCGGTACAAGGTTAATATCGTCACCAACCACCGCTTTTATTGCAGGTTCGGCAAGATCTTTCATCTTTAAAAACCATTGATCGCTCAATTTTGGCTCTATAACCGCTCCGGTACGTTCGCTGGTGCCTACTTTATTGATATGTTCTTCGGTTTTAACCAGGATTCCCAGTTCTTTTAATTCCGCAGTAATTTCTTTTCTTACCACAAACCGGTCTTTACCTTCATAATGCAATCCGTAGGAATTAAGGGTCGCATCATCGTTTAAAATGTCGATAACTTCAAGATCATGCTTATCACCCAACATTTTGTCATTCTCGTCATGCGCCGGAGTAACCTTTAAACATCCCGTACCAAATTCCAGGTCTACATATTCATCTTCAATTATTGGAATCACGCGATTATTAATAGGAACAATAGCTTTCTTACCTTTAAGATGAAAAAATCGTTCATCATTGGGGTTTATACATATTGCCGTATCTCCTAAAATAGTTTCGGGCCTTGTGGTGGCAATGGTTAAAGTATCATCACTACCTTCAATTTTGTACTTCAAATAATAAAGATGCCCTTGTTTTTCCTGGTGAATAACTTCCTCATCAGACAAGGTGGTCTTTGCTTCAGGATCCCAGTTGACCATTCGGTAACCCCTGTAAATCAACCCCTTTTCATATAAATCAATAAAAACCTTAATGACTGAAGCAGACATCTTTTCATCCATCGTAAACTTCGTTCTTTCCCAGTCACAGGAGGCTCCCAGCTTTTTTAATTGCTCCAGAATTATCCCCCCGTGCTTATGCGTCCACTCCCAGGCATGTTCCAGAAATTCTTCGCGGCTCAGGTCGTTTTTATTAATTCCTTCAGCTTTAAGTTTAGCTACAACTTTAGCTTCAGTTGCAATAGAAGCATGATCTGTCCCGGGAACCCAGCAGGCATTAAAGCCCTTTAAACGGGCCCGTCTTACCAAAACATCCTGAATTGTATTATTCAGCATGTGGCCCATGTGCAAAATACCGGTGACGTTTGGCGGAGGAATTACAATGGTGTAAGGCTCCCTTTCATCTACTTCTGAATGGAAATAGCCGTTTTCCATCCAGTATTTGTACCACTTGTCTTCAACTTGTTTTGCGTTATAATGGGAAGCAATAGCCATAATTTGGTCTAATTTTTGAAATAATGGCAAAAGTAATTATAACTGAAGGATTTTAAAAGAAGTTGAATTGATTAAAATTTTGCCTGTTTTTTTAATTCAGCTTATCTTTACTTTCTATCTAAATCTAAAATTATGAAAAAGCTAGTAATGATTGCCATATTGGTCTTAGCAGGCGTGGGTACTTCTCTTGCCCAGACAGCTAAGATGCAGTTTAAGTCTGAAACGATTGACTATGGCGAAATAAAGAAAGGAAGTGACGGAGTTCGGGTATTTGAGTTTACAAATACGGGAGATGCGCCACTTGTAATTAAAGACGTGGCCTCCAGCTGTGGGTGTACTATACCTACAAAACCAGAGAGCCCCATTGCACCGGGAGAAACCGGAACAATTGAAGTGAAATACGACACTAAAAGGGTTGGACCTATAAGAAAAACGGTAACTGTATATTCCAATGCCGAAGAGCCTACAAAAGCCCTTAAGATAAAAGGAAAAGTATTAGCTGAAGAAGCTACAGAAAGTTAAAATTGACTTTTTTCCAATGATCCAGACCTCCCAAATTTGGGAGGTTTTTTTGTTTATTATGAAGCCTGAAACAGAAAAAAAATTAGCCCTATACGTCCTTTTTTTTCACTGGCAATCTTCTACATATTACCCAGAAAACCTATTAATTCTACTAATATTTTTGCACTTTTGTACTCTCTAAAAATTGATAATTATGCCTAATATTTCACAGAAGGGCCAAAACATGCCCCAATCCCCTATTAGAAAGCTTGTTCCTTATGCAGAAGCCGCTATACGGGAAGGTAGGACAATTTACCAGTTAAATATTGGCCAACCAGATATTAAAACTCCGCAAGGAGCACTGGATGCTATAAAAAACAATTCTATTGAAGTTCTTTCCTATAGTCATTCGGCGGGCTTTCTAAGTTACAGGGAAAAACTGGCAGAGTACTACAAGAAACACGATATCCCGGTTAGCAGCGATGATATTATAATTACAACAGGAGGTTCTGAAGCGCTTAACTTTACCATGGGAAGTATAACAGACCCTGGGGACGAAATAATTATTCCTGAACCTTTCTATGCCAATTATAATGCATTTGCAGAAACTTCGGGTGTAAACATTGTGCCTATACAGGCTTCTTTTGAAGACAATTTTGCCTTGCCTCCAATAAGTGAATTTGAAAACCTGATCACAGATAGAACCAAGGCGATACTTCTATGCAATCCCGGGAACCCCACCGGCTACCTCTATACTAAAGATGAAATTCAGCAAATAGCAGATCTCGCTCTAAAGCATGATATTTTTGTAGTTGCCGACGAAGTTTACCGCGAATTTGCATACGACGGAGTAACACATCATTCTATTATGAGTATTGCTGGATTAGAAGAACACGCCATAATGGTAGATTCTGTTTCCAAGAGATACAGCATGTGCGGTGCCAGGATTGGTTGCCTTGTCTCTAAGAACAAAGAAGTAACCGCTGCTGCCATGAAGTTTGCACAAGCAAGACTGAGTCCGCCTACTTTTGCTCAAATAGCCAGCGAAGCAGCTTTGGACACCCCGCAGGAGTATTTTGACGATGTTAATAAGGAATACACTCTTAGAAGAAACATTCTTATAGAAGGCCTGGAAAAAATTAAAGGAGTTAAAGTTGCCAAACCAAAAGGAGCTTTCTATTGCATAGCAGAACTTCCTGTAGAAAATGCCGAAGATTTTGCAAAATGGCTTTTAGAGAATTTTCAGCATAATAACGAAACAGTAATGGTTGCACCGGCAGCAGGTTTTTACTCTACTCCAAATACAGGACTAAACCAGGTGAGAATAGCCTACGTTTTGAAAAGGGAGAACCTTGAGCGTTCAATAGCCATTCTCGAAGAAGCGTTAAAGAAATATAACAAGTAGTATGCATGTATTGCGCAACGCCTCTTTAAAGGAATATAATACGTTTGGAATTGACGTAAGGGCCAGGCGCTTTATATCTGTAAGCAGCGTAGAAGATCTTAAAGAGGTCCTGGCGCAAACCTATGCTTCCGAACTTTTCATCCTCGGGGGCGGAAGCAATATGCTTCTGACAAAAAATATTGAAAAAACCGTTCTTCATATAGATTTAAAAGGAAAAGAAATTATTTCTCAAAATGAAGATGAAGTTCTTGTAAAGGCCAGTGCCGGTGAAAACTGGCACGAATTTGTTCTCTGGACACTCGCACAGGGTTTTGGCGGTTTGGAAAATCTATCCCTTATTCCCGGCAATGTGGGAACTGCCCCTATTCAGAATATTGGAGCTTACGGAGTAGAATTAAAGGATGTTTTTGAAGAATGCGAAGCTATTAGCATCCAAACCCTTGAGCAGAAGACCTTCAGTAAAAATTTATGTGAATTCGACTACCGCAATTCAGTTTTTAAGAACAAATTAAAAGGTCAATTTATTATCACCAGTGTCACCTTTAGATTAACGAAGAAAAACCATATTCTACGCACCAGTTACGGTGCCATTAAGAATGCCCTGGATGAGAGAAATATAAAACTGGCAGGAGTAAAAGAAATTTCTGACGCTGTAATCTCTATAAGAAAGGCAAAATTACCAAACCCAAAACTTCTTGGGAATAGCGGAAGTTTTTTTAAAAATCCGGTTATTCCGGTAAAGCATTTTGAGAAGCTGCAGCAGGAATATCCCGAAATCCCTTCTTATCCCGTCTCAACCCGGGAAGTAAAAATCCCGGCAGGATGGTTAATTGAAAAAGCCGGGTTAAAAGGCTATAGAGAAGGCGACGCCGGCGTTCATAAAGATCAGGCGCTTGTGCTGGTAAACTATGGAACAGCAACGGGAACCGAAATTTTGCAATTATCGAACAAAGTTCAGGAAACGGTAGAAGACAGATTTAAAATTCGGCTCGAACCTGAGGTTAATATATTCTGAAAAAAAAACGAGAGGCTACTTTAAAAGTAGTCTCCCGGTTTTATTTATTTGCTCCTCATCGCGAAATCAGGATTTATTTTTTCATAATTACAGCATCTATCATGTGCACTACCCCGTTTGAAGCATTTATATCTGCGCGGGTAATTGTGGCTGTATTACCACTTCCATCCCTAAGTACAATATCCTCACCACTCATCATAGCCGTAATCTCTTCACCTGCCATGGTATTAAAAGTATATTCGCCATTATTGCTCTGGATTTGCTGGCTTAGTTCGTCTGAAGTAATTTCATCTTCAACAACGTGGTATTTGAGTAAATCTGAAAGTTCATCCTGATTGTCATTATTCATCAGGCTATCCATTTTTTCCTTGTCTATCTCATTAAAAGCCGCATCTGTTGGCGCAAAAACAGTAAAAGGTCCTTGTTCCTTTCTAAGAGTTTCAGACAAATCGGCTTTTTTAAGCGCATTGGTTAACGTACTTAAAGAATCGGTCTCCATAGTTTTTACCACAATGCTATTACCTTCCAGCTCCCTCTGCTCTTCAGCTAAGGCTTCCTCTCTTTCGGTTTCCACCTGCTCAGCCTGTGCCCGCTCCTGTTCCTTCTTATCATTATCTTCACAAGCAGTGAAAATTAAAGCCGAAAAGGCACCTATTAGTATAATATTTTTCATCTTCATATTTTACATTTTTAATTACAACATCGCAAGTTATTCTGTAACTATTAAATATCCAGTTAATTGCAATTAAACTTTAGTTAAAGAGTGCAAAGATTCGCATAAAAAATTCCCACATTTCCCCAGACCTTTTTTTATTCTTATTTTTGCATTAGAAAAAGACAAAGTAATGCAATTATTTATAATAAGTTTTATTTTAATAGCCCTTGCCTTTGCAGGAATTGCTATTAAAATCTGGGGAAAGAAAGATGGGAAATTTGCAGGTACTTGCGCCAGCCAGAATCCTTTTTTAAATAAAGAAGGGGAAGCCTGTAGTTATTGCGGAAAATTACCTGACGAGATTGGTGACTGTTCTAATACTGAAAAGGCCGGCTAACCTGAATGTCAACACTTTTACTGATTACTTTTCTGCTCATTGCAGCAGTCAATCTCACCTATTTTATAAGTTATTTTAGTTTTGCCTCCTCTAAATACGTGGCTCCCTCGCCTTCAGAAACGTCGGTTTCTGTCATTATTTGTTGTAAAAATGAAGCGCAGAATTTAAACTCTTTTCTTCCTTCCATCTTAGAACAGGATCATCCCAATTTTGAAGTTATTCTTATAAACGATGCTTCGCTGGATGAAACCCTAGAAGTAATGGAAAAATTTAAAGAAATTGATCCGAGGATAAAAATTGTTGATGTAAAAAATAATGAAGCTTTTTGGGCAAATAAAAAATACGCACTCACTTTAGGCATTAAAAGAGCCAAATATGCACACCTGCTTTTTACAGATGCCGATTGTGCTCCGCAAAGTAAATCCTGGGTTAGTGAGATGTGTAGAAACCTTCAGCAGGAAAAAACCATTGTTTTAGGATACGGTGGCTACGTTAAAAATAAATCTTCTTTTCTGAACAAATTGATAAGATTTGAAACACTCCTTACCGCAATTCAGTATTTCTCCTACGCAAAAATGGGTAGTCCCTATATGGGTGTAGGCAGAAATTTGGCATATACCTCAACTCTCTTTTTTGAGCAGAATGGCTTTGCAAATCATCTCCATCTAAGATCTGGGGATGACGATCTTTTTGTAAATGAAGCTGCCACAAAAACAAATACCGCAATTTGTGATTATCCGAGTGCTATAACGAGAAGTGTCCCTAAAAATTCTCTTAAAGACTGGATAAAACAGAAGAGGAGGCACGTTTCTACAGCAAAAGCTTACAAGAAAAAACATCAGTTTCTTCTAAGCCTGTTCTATTTTTCTCAGGTCTTGTTCTGGATTTTGCCTGTCGCTATACTATTTACCGAAAATTGGCAAATTTTAGCTACCATCTTTAGTACTGTACTTTTAGTAAAAGCAATACTTTATTATAAATCTGCCGCAAAGCTGGACGAAAAAGATGTGGTTTGGTTATTTCCGATTCTGGAATTGTTTTTAGTTTTTGCTCAATTAGGTATATTTATAGCTAATATTATCTCAAAACCTACTCATTGGAAATAAAACCGGAAAGGCTCCTTGTAAAAATCAGGGAAGCTAAAGGCGGCAGCCAGGCTGCATTTAATTATCTCATGGACACTTTCTGGAACGATGTTTATGGTTTTCAGTTAAAGAAAACCAGGAATGAGTATGAAGCTGAAGATATCAGTATCCAGACATTTTCCAAAGCTTTCAATAAAATTGATACTTTTGACGAAAACTACTCTTTCAGCACCTGGCTTATAGCGATTTCGAAGAATATTCATGTAGATCTTATAAGGAAAAAAAAATCTTCTATCCGGTCAAAAACCAGCACCCATGATGAAGATAAGGTATATGCCATTGCAGATGAAACTCCTTCAATAGAAGACAAACTTATAAGCGAACAGAATCTTGCGCAACTTTTAAGAGATATTAAAGAGTTAAAACCACATTATCAGCAGGTTATTAACCTGAGGTATTTTCAGGAGAAATCCTACAAAGAAATTGCGGAAAGCCTTGATGAGCCAATGAATAATGTTAAGATCAAACTCCTGAGGGCCAGGAAGCTGCTTTCAGAAATTATTGAAGATCGAAAACACGAGTAAGGAATGCAACTCTATACTGTCTAATTTATGCAGTTTCCTATAATATCGTATCTTTGAACAACAGAATTTTGCTATGAGTACAGACACTATCACACCCGTAAAACCGAAGCCACAAGCTAAGCCAAAATGGCTGAGAGTAAAACTTCCAACCGGTAAGAAATATACAGAATTACGCAGTTTAGTAGACAAGTATGATCTGCATACGATCTGTACCTCGGGAAGTTGCCCTAACATGGGTGAATGCTGGAGTGAAGGAACAGCCACTTTTATGATCCTGGGGAATGTCTGTACACGTTCCTGTGGATTTTGTGGCGTAAAAACCGGAAGACCGGATACTGTAGAATGGGACGAGCCTGAAAAAGTAGCCCGCTCTATTAAAATAATGGGAATAAAGCATGCTGTAGTTACCAGCGTAGACCGTGATGACCTTAAAGATATGGGATCCATTATCTGGGCAGAAACCGTAAAGGCCATTCGCAGGATGAATCCAGAGACTACTTTAGAAACTTTAATTCCTGATTTTCAGGGGAACGAGAGAAATATTGACCGCATTGTAGAGGTAATGCCGGAAGTGGTTTCGCACAACATGGAAACTGTAAAAAGGCTCACCCGGGAAGTTAGGATTCAGGCGAAATATGAACGCAGCTTAGAGGTCCTGAGATATCTCAAAGATCAGGGAATTAACCGGACAAAATCTGGTATTATGCTTGGTCTTGGAGAAAAGGAAGAAGAAGTGATACAATCACTTCACGACCTAAGAAGTGTTGGTGTAGACGTTGTGACCATTGGACAGTATTTACAGCCCAGTAAGAAGCACCTTCCTGTAAAGCAGTTTATCACCCCAGATCAATTTAGAAAGTACGAAGCAATAGGACTGGATCTTGGTTTTCGTCATGTTGAAAGCAGTGCATTGGTCCGTTCATCCTATAAAGCACAAAAACACATCAATTAATTAACGCTTACCAATTCTATGGCTTTACCGGCTAATATTGCCATTAACGGGTTTGGAAGAATAGGACGTAGTTTATTCCGGCTGCTAATTAATCATCCCGACTTTAACGTGGTGGCAATAAACGATATTGCCGATGCTGAGACGCTCACCCACTTGCTGAAGTATGACAGCATACACGGCAAACTTTCAGAAGAAGTTACAGGGGAGAACTCCAGGATTACCATAAAAAACAAAACTACCGCTGTTTTAAACTACAGTCATCCGCGGGAGATTCCGTGGGATAATTATCATGTAGATTACGTAATAGATTGTTCAGGAAAGTTTAAGTCTTCTAAAGATCTTGAACAACATTTAAAACCGGGTGTTAAGAAAGTTATACTTTCGGTTCCCCCGGAGGATTCAGAAATAAAAATGGTCGTTTTAGGAGTGAATGATCATATTCTTGATGGCACAGAGAAGATAATTTCTAATGCCTCCTGCACCACTAACAATGCGGCTCCTATGCTTAAGCTTATCCACGAAAATTTTGGAGTTGAGCAGGCATATATTACCACGGTACATTCTTTTACATCAGACCAAAGCCTCCACGATAAACCACACCGCGATCTTAGGCGCAGCCGGGCAGCAACTCAGTCCATTATTCCCACAACTACGGGTGCAGCAAAGGCTTTAACTAAAATCTTTCCGGAACTAAGTGATGTTATTGGTGGCTGCGGAATAAGGGTTCCGGTACCGAATGGTTCTTTAACAGATATGACACTGAATGTAAAGCAAGAAACGACGATCGAAGAGGTTAATGAGATCTTCCGACGAGCTTCTAAAACAAATTTAAAGGGAATCTTGAGTTATACTGAAGATCCTATAGTTTCAGTGGATATTCTTGGAAACAGCGCTTCCTGTGTTTTCGATTCGCAAATGACCTCTGTTATAGGTGGAAAAATGGTGAAGTTAATTGGGTGGTATGACAACGAAATAGGTTATTCCTACAGACTTTTGAATTTAATTACCTTGATTAATGATAATTAACTATATTTAACTCCGTTAAGTTGCTACTTTACAAGCCCAAATGAAGAACTTAAGCCTTATCATTTTTATTTCCTTCTTTTATTCCTACACCTTTGCTTTTCAGGATCGGGAAGTAAAAGATGAAGATGAAATAAGTGATCAAATTCAGCAGTTACTTAGTGGTGCGGAATCCTCTATTTTCAGGTACAATTTTGATGATGCGATCACAAAGCTGGATTCTTCCATAGTGCTCTCCAGGAGTATTAATCACAAACGATATACTGCCTTATCAAGTAATATTCTTGCGAATTTAAGATACATTAAGCACGAATATGAAAGTGCAAATACACATATAAAGAATGCAATTGCGATCCAAAAGGAAATTGGTGACGACATTGGGCTGGCCTATAGCTATATCCAGTACGCCAAAATCCTGGATCTTCAGAAAAAATTTTCAGAAGCTCAGGATTATCTTGATCGGGCAGAAAATATATATGACAGTGATAACAGGGAACAATTAGGCCTGGTCGCGCTCAACCGCGGAGTCCTTTCCCTCCATCGCGGGGATGATTATGAAGATGCCTTAACCCACTTCAGGAACGCAGAAATTTACCTGAGCAATAGTGAAAATGAGTATGAGAAAAGCCGCCTAAACTATTACAGGTCTTCTGCCCATCTATTCCTTGGCGATCTTGGCAAGGCTGAAGAAAGTGCCAGGAAAGCACTGGATCTTGCTTATGAGAATGGTTTTGCAGGAATGATGATTAGTGGTAACCGAAGGTTAAGCGCAATTCACGAAGTTAATAAGCAACCAGATACAGCTCTTGCTTATCTTAAGGAAAGTTATGAGATAAAAGATTCCATTTATAATATGAATGAAGCGGAACTGGCCCGGGAAGTGAACAGCAGGTACGGACAGGATGCTTTAAAAAATACTTTAAGTGCGTTAACATTACAAAATGCCGAGCAGGAAAAGTCGCTAAAGGTAAATAAGCTCACCACGATTTTAAGTGTAGCGCTCATTACGATTTTATCGCTGCTGACTTTGTCGTTATATAAAAATAATAACCTTAGAGCACGGGCTAATGATCTGCTTCAGAAAAAGAACACAGAACTTACCCTTGCAAAGGAAAATGCAGAAAAAGCGTCCCTCGCAAAAGCACAATTTTTGAGTACCATAACGCACGAGTTACGGACTCCGCTCTACGCTGTAACCGGTCTCACCCACCTGTTACTGGAAGAAAGCCCTACAGAAAATCAAAAGGAACATCTTAATTCACTTAAGTTCTCGGGAGAATACCTGCTTTCACTCATTAACAATATCCTTGATCTAAACAAGCTGGAGGCGAATAAAGTTGAAGTAATGTCCACAACTTTTAATCTAAAAAGAAGAATTTCAGATGTACTTGTTGCTTTAAAAAATTCTGCAGACGAGAAAAACACCAGTATACATCTTAGCTTTGATGATTCCATCCCTACTAAATTAAAAGGAGACCCGCTTAAGATCTCTCAAATCCTTATTAATCTAATAGGCAACTCCATCAAATTTACTGAAAACGGGGATATCTGGATAAGCGTATACAAACTAAAACAGCTGAACGAAACTGTTTATCTTTCTTTCCAAATTAAAGACAATGGTGAAGGAATCAGCAAAGAAAAACAAAAAGCAATTTTTGAAAACTTCACACAGGGCTCCACGCAGATAAACAGAAAATTTGGAGGAACAGGTCTGGGCTTATCTATTGTAAAAAATCTTTTAAGCTTGTTAAACAGTGAGATTACTCTGGAAAGCGACTTAGGAAAAGGTTCAAAATTCACCTTTGAATTAAAATTTGAAGCTCTTGAAAATCCTGCAATAACTGCTCAAACCCCAAAAGAAGAAAAGCCTGTTGCACTTTCTAATGATATTATGATTGATAAGCGTATTTTAATTGTCGAGGATAACAAGATCAACCAAATGATCACGAGAAAAATTCTCGAGAAAAATAAGGTGATTTGTGATGTTGCAGATAATGGTACCATTGCAATCGATAAAGTTCAGAACAATCATTTTGACCTAATCCTTATGGACATCCATATGCCGGGAATAAGCGGTATTGAGGCAACTATCGAAATCAGGAAATTCAATAAGGAAATACCTGTAATAGCATTAACTGCAGTTACCCTTGACGAGAACCTAGATGAATTTTACCTCAATGGTTTTAATGATATCATCCCAAAACCGTACAAAACAGAAGAATTCTTTCATAAAATCAACAGGTATCTCGCTGCCAGTGCAAAAGCTACTACCTAAAAGTTTGGCATGAGCTTTGAAAATAATAGGTTACTCGGGTTATATTAAAATAATATAGTTTGAATTAGCCAAAATAAAAATGAGGTGCGAAAGCGCCTCATTTTGTTTTTACAAAGCTTACCACTTCCCTATTGAATTTTTCTTCATCTTCAACAAATTTAGTCTCAATTGGCAGATAATATAATTTTGAAGGAGAAAGCCGTTCCTTTAGCCTTACATAGTCTTTTTCTGTAGTTAGAACCATCTTCTCACGAAGCAGATTTTCAATTTCACTTTCCTTAAAATGATGATGATCTGGAAATTTTAAATGCCGGAATTTGAAACCCTTTTTCTTCAGATATTCTGTAAGCGGTTTTGGATTTGCTATTCCCGTAACTAAAACAAATTCTTTGTCTTTCAACCGGTCCAGCGTGAGTTCAGAATCTTTTGAAATTATTTTTTCAGCATAAGAGATATAGCTAAAGAATAATTTTTGATTTTTTTTCAGTTTAAGAGATTTACTAATCCTTTCCATCTCCACCTTTTCAATGTTCTGCGGGCACTTTGTCACAACAACAATATCTGCTCTTCCTGCTCCGCGCCTGGATTCCCGTAAATTTCCGGCAGGCAAAATGAGATCCGAGACGTATAGATTACTGTAAGAACTTAACAAAATATTTAATCCCGCCTCTACCCTTCGGTGTTGAAAAGCATCATCCAGCAAAATAACTTCAGCCCCCGTACTCATCAGGTTTGCAATTCCGTTTCTTCTATGGGCGTCTACGGCCACAATAGCATTGGGGAATTTTCTTTTAAACTGCAGTGGCTCGTCCCCCACGTCTTCCGCAGTTTCTGTGCCCGATAATTGCCAAAATCCGGTGGTCTTTCTTTTGTAGCCACGGGAAAGTGTCGCCACTTTATATTCAGAATTAATAAGTTTTATAAGGTATTCTATCATAGGAGATTTTCCGGTACCACCTGTACTAAGGTTTCCCACGCAAATAACGGGCAGCTCGTATTTCTCAGATTTCAGGATTTTCCGATTGTAAAGTTCGTTCCTGGCCCTTGTTACACCGCCATAAACCAGAGAAAAGGGGAATAGTAATTTTCTGAATATAGCCATAAAACCAAGGTATAATATTTATCTTTGAAAGACGCTAATTTAGGCTCATTGCCACTAAAAAAGTATTCAAAAGTAGGAAATTATGCTTATAAAGGAGATTATACAACACATAGAAGAATTTGCCCCTTTAAATTATGCTGAAGATTTTGATAACGTTGGATTATTGGTAGGCGATGCCGAAACAGAAGCTACGGGTGCTTTAATTACTTTAGATACTCTTGAAGAGGTTGTAGATGAAGCTATCGCTAAAAATTGCAATTTGATTATAAGCTTCCATCCTATTATTTTTTCAGGATTGAAGAAATTAAATGGAAAAAATTATGTGGAACGCACTGTTATAAAGGCAATTCAACACAATATTGCTATTTATGCGATCCATACTGCGTTGGATAACCAGTACAAAGGCGTTAACGATATGATTGCTAAAAAACTGAACCTGGCCAACCGGAAAATTTTAATTCCGCGGAAAAACAGCATTAAAAAACTAACCACTTTTGTTCCAAATAAAAATGCCGAAGAACTGAGATTTGCCCTTTTTGAAGCCGGAGCAGGGAGCATAGGTAATTACGATAATTGCAGTTTTAACGTGTCGGGTTCAGGTAGTTTTAAACCTAATGATGATGCCAATCCTGCTGTTGGACAAAAGGGGAAAATTCATTTTGAAGAAGAAACGCAAATAGGAATAACTTTCCCTGCGCACCTGCAATCTAAAATCCTTCAGACACTATTTAAAAATCATCCCTACGAAGAAGTTGCTTATGAGGTGACCACGCTGGAAAACCAACATCAACACCTTGGTATGGGCATGATTGGCGAGCTAGAAAAGGAAATTTCCGAAGAAGAATTTCTGAAATCTGTTAAGGAAATTTTTAATGCAGGTATAGTAAGACATTCTGAACTCCTGGGCAAAACGATTAAAAAGGTGGCTGTCCTGGGTGGCAGCGGAAGTTTTGCTATTGAGAACGCAAAACATGCCGGAGCAGACGTATACGTTACTGCAGATTTAAAGTACCACGACTTCTATAAAGCTGAAAAACAACTGATTTTAGCAGATATTGGGCATTACGAAAGTGAGCAGTTCACAAAAGATTTACTATATTCTTTTCTTAGTAAAAAAATTCGTAATTTTGCATTTATTTTAGCAGATACAAACACCAATCCTATCAAGTATATATAACTATGGCAAAAAAAAACGATGTTACTGTAGAAGAGAAGTTAAGAGCATTGTACGATCTTCAGTTAGTTGATTCCAGAATTGACGAAATACGAAACGTACGAGGCGAGCTTCCTCTGGAAGTTGAAGATTTGGAAGACGAGGTAGCAGGATTGAACACACGTTTGGAAAAATTAGATGCCGATATTGAAGTAATCGAGAATGACATCAAAACTAAGAAAAACCTTATTGATGAGTCAAAAACCGCGATGAAAAAATATTCTGAGCAACAAAAAAACGTTCGTAATAATCGCGAATTCAATGCATTGAGCAAAGAGGTGGAATTTCAGGAGCTGGAAATTGAGCTTGCAGAAAAGAATATTAGAGAATATAAAGCCCAGATCGAACAGAAAAAAGAGGTTATTTCTAAGACCACAGAACGCCTTGATGAAAGAAAAAAGCATCTTGAGCATAAAAAAAATGAGCTGGACGAGATCCTTGCTGAAACCGAGAAGGAAGAGCAGGCACTTATTGACAAGTCTAAAGAATACGAGCAAGACATTGAAGAACGCCTTGTAAAAGCTTACAAGAGAATAAGAACCAATGTTAAAAATGGTCTTGCCATTGTTCCCGTAGAACGTGGTGCTTCAGGAGGTTCTTATTTTACCATTCCGCCGCAGGTAATCATGGAAATTGCAGGTAGAAAAAAAATTATCACAGATGAACATAGCGGCCGAATCCTGGTTGACGAAGAATTAGCTAAGGAAGAGCAGGAAAAAATGGATGGACTTTTTAATAGGTTCTAAAATTTTCGAAAAATACAAATTAACAAAGCTGTCGGAAATCCGGCAGCTTTTTTATTTCTCAAAGCTTTTGGAATAGGGGATTAACATCTCTTTTACACAATTAACTTTCTAAAAAGTTATCTTTAAATTACATAAAATCCTGTCATGAAAGCAAAAATCCTGGGTTTCCTTCTAATACTTTCTGTGTTTGCCTGTAAAGACCAGCCAGAAAACAAAGAGAAAATAGAAGACAAAAGTCCAAAGAAAGAGTACACCTCTGCCGACAGTGGCAAAAATGGTAAAAAAGCAGGAGACACTATAGAGACTGCACCGGAAACTATTACTCCTGACTCAGAAACAGACCCTTTGGGTAATTTGGAGGGAAATTTGTACATAAAGACAGATCAACAGCAAGACAATGCTTGCAGCTGCTATTGTCTGGAGTTTAATTTCTCAGAAAATAAAGAATTGTGTTTATCCGAAGATAAGATTTATATCAATTCTCGCTTTGTTAAATCCGGAGATGAAATTAAAGTCTTTTACGTAGGACCTTCAGAAAAGAACACAAATGAGGATTTGCCCTGGGAACAATTTGATAAAGATGTCCCTCTTGCAGTGATAACAGCAGGATCAAACGGGAACCTGGACCTGGACTGGAAAGGTTTCACGATAAACGGAGAATTAGCTATAGATTATGCCATGTATGGCAAAAAAACCCTTGAGGGCACCTACACCCAAAGGTGAAAAATATTTATGATTAAAAAATAAAAACTATGAAAAGCTTTTTAACTATACTCTTATTTGTTTTTATGTCCTGCGGAAATCAGGCACAAAAGAAAACCGTTACAAAATCGGAAATTGCAAATGCCGAACCTGTAGAGGTACCTGCTGAAAATGGAATGGAACGTGCATATTTTGCCAGCGGCTGTTTTTGGTGTGTAGAGGCAATCTATGAAAGTATTGAAGGAGTGGATGAAGCAATTTCAGGTTATGCAGGAGGTCACACGAAAAATCCCACCTATGAAGAAAGTAACACTGGCAGAACGGGACATGCCGAAGCTGTAGAAGTTATTTACGATCCTGAAAGTGTTGACTTCAGAACTTTGGTAGAGGTCTATTTTGGCTCCCAGGACCCCACACAGGTAAATGGCCAGGGCCCCGATATAGGATCTCAATATCGCTCTATAGTGTTTTTCCAAAATCAGCAACAAAAAGAAATAGTTGAGGAAGTTAAATCTCAGGTAGCTCAAGATTATGAGGAACCAATAGCCGCAGAAATTCTGCCATTTCAGAAGTTTTGGGTGGCAGAAGATTATCACCAGGACTATGAAAGGAAGAATCCAAACAATCCTTATATTCAGAATGTTTCTATCCCAAGGCTTAACAGGTTTAAGTCGAATTTTCCGGATATTTTAAAGGAAAACGACCACTAAAATCGGCAAAAACTTACTTTGTATTAATCTCTGCCTGACAGTAGATGATAAAAATCTGGAGGAGAAGTTGATTACATGGCTGCTGCAAGAAGTTCCAGAATCCTGTTCTCTACTTCCTCGTGGTTCCACTTTTTACCGATATTTGGCATTTCCATAACCTCGTCCATTATTCTGCGCTGCTTCTCTCCAATTGCCAACGCTTCAGCGTAAGGTTTATCAGAAAAAGTAACCCGTGAATACAGGGGGACCCAGCTTCCGGGATGCTTTTCGCCAAAGCGGTTCTCTATCTTCTTCCGAAGAAGAAAATCGGGATCAGCGGTTTTACTGCTCATCTCGATAAAATTTCTGTAGCTGAGTTCTGCAATAGCATCGGTATTTGGTTTTCTTTCTTTCTGGTATTCCTGAAAAATCAGTTGCCAGTTATCCTTATATTTCCGGATTTTTTCAAACAAAACTGAAATATCCTCGAAGCCGGCATTCATCCCTTGTCCATAAAAAGGAACAACAGCATGCGCAGAATCACCAACTAGAGCTACCTTATCGTTAAATGTCCATGGAAAACACTTAATAGTAACCATTGCGCTGGTAGGATTTTTAAAGAAATCCCGCTTTAAATTAGAAATTTCATCCTTGATATCAGGAAAAAAGGTTTCAAAGAATTCTTCTGCTTTTTCTTCTGTAGTAATACTTTCAAAAGACACTTCACCTTCAAAAGGCATAAAGAGCGTGCAGGTAAAACTTCCATCCTGATTAGGCATGGCAATAAGCATAAATTTACCGCGCGGCCAGATATGAAAGGAGGCGTTATCCAGTTTATGAGTGCCGTCGCTATTGGCGGGAATGCGAAGTTCTTTATACCCCACATCTATAAAGTGTTGGCTATAATCAAAGCGACTCTGCCGCTGCATCTTGTGACGGATACGGGAAAATGCACCATCTGCTCCAAAAATAAGATCAAAACAATATTCCTTCCACTCCCCTTTTTCAGATTCTCCTGTGTAAAGCTTCGCTTCTGGCATATTGATATCCCAAATCTTTTCCCCAAACCTGAATTTAACGCCTGCATCTTCCGCAAGATCAATCATTTTTCGGTTTAAGATTCCGCGGGAAATAGAATATATAGCTTCACCTTCTTTTCCATATTTCTGAAAGTAAAGTGGCTTATTGTTTACATGCATAGCTCTTTTATCCAGAGGAAGAGCGAGTTTTCGTATTTCGGTTTCTATTCCTGCCGTTTTGAGTGCCTTCCAACCTCTGTTGGACATTGCCAGATTAATAGACCTGCCAGAAAATTCTACTTTTCTAACATCCTGTCTTCGATCAAAGACAGTAACCTCATGACCCATATTTTTTAAATAAAGAGCCAACAGAGATCCCACAAGCCCGGAACCGACTACAGCAATACTTTTTTCTTTTTGCATGTACAAACTTTGTTACGCGCGCCTTTAAGGGCCGCATATCCCCTCGCGAAAGTACTCATTATTTATGAATTTCAGGAAAAGGAAGCTCTATATGACTCTTTGAAGGGCTATGGAATTAGGCCAATTCGAAAATTAATAAAGAGATTTTTAATTAAAAGCATAAACAAATGTCAAATCCTTTTTTTACCTGCTGCTTTTCACCTAAATTATTATCGAATCAAAAAAATAAGAATAATGGATCAACAAAAATTAGAGCAAATGAGGGCGACTTTGAATAAACTGGAAGATATTAAGAACAGCCAGGAAAGCATTATTGACAAAATTAATCATGTTATAACAGATCTATTCCAGAGCCCTGATAGCGGACTTGAAAAAGCAATGGAAAATGCTCACCAGAAATCCTCTGATAATGTAGATGCAGTACGAGAGGCCATAGAAATTTATGAAATGAAAATCAATAAACTTGAAAACCAGGCCTAAATTAAAAAAGCATTAACAGACATTATTGCGGGTGATTAGTAACTTGAAATCCCATTAATCAACTAATCTTTTCATGAAACATTTTACTGCCAGTGATATTAAGGAAATGGAAAAAATTTTCCAGCTTAATCTCATAAATAGTTGCACAGGGTATAAATCTGCGAACCTCATTGCCACAAAGTCAAAAAACAACTTAGTAAATGTGGCCGTTTTTAGTTCTGTTACTCATTTGGGAAGTAATCCTGCCCTTCTTGGATTTATTACCCGTCCTACCCACATCCCCCGGAATACTTATAAGAACATAAAGGAAAACTCCTATTTTACAGTAAATCATGTACAGGAGAACATGATAGAAAGCGCTCATCAAACGGCCGCAAAGTATGATGAAGAAGTATCTGAATTTCAAAAAACCGGTCTTGAAGAAGAATATCTCGACAACTTTTTTGCACCTTATGTAAAGCAATCCATAGTAAAACTGGGTTGTAAGTATCTAAATGAGTATGAGATTAAGGAAAACGACACGTTGCTGATTGTAGCAGCCATAGAACACATATATTTTGATGAAAGTATACAGGCCCCAGACGGTTGGCTTAGGCTGGATGATGCAGGTACAGTTGCAGTTAACGGGCTGGATGGTTATGCACTCCCCACACTTCTTGACCGTTTTCATTATGCCAGACCCGGGCAGGAAATAAAATCCTTCTTTAAGAATAATACCTTGCAGAAAGATTAAATTTGATACCGGATTCATGGCTGAAAATGAGAAACACTTTGATTAATCCTGGCAGATCAGCTAAACCAATATCATACAAGGAAGAGCAGGAGGATTACACTCATATTTTTATGGAAATGCGATTCAATAGTAGATTACGGACATGTTCATCATGATGAGATTGATATTTCACAGATAGAAGGTTTTGTGCGGCAAATTTTAGGCTGAAGAGAATATAGGAGTAGAATTTTTGAAGATAAATGTCAGATTACGCCCAAACAAGCTTAAAAACAAGCCTCCCTACCCCGGTTTTACTGGAATACAGAAACATAGATGAATTGTTTGCACCACGCTGTTAAAAAAACCCTGATGAGGATTATGCCCACCACATCCACCGTGGCTTATGATTACGGGATATTTCGCTCTCCTTTTACAATGTGATCCAGACTAGGTTGATACGTTGTATTTGAGTATTTATACTGAAGCAATAAAATTGTATTCCGATTTTAGAATAGTTAAACACACGTTAAATTTTGATTAGCAGGAAAAAGGATTACATAACTTCGTTAGACGTTGCAGAAGTCACTTATAGATTCTGCTTTACCTGTACAAAAAATAATATTAACTAATCCGCAGCGAAAGCTGCTAAATACTACTCCACTATGAGAGATTTAATTTGGCTTATCATTGTTTTATTGATTATTGGATGGCTTGTTGGATATTTTGCATTTCCAGACCTAGGCAGTATTATCCACATTTTAATTGTGGTAGCAGTAATTTTAGTTTTGTACAAGTTATTGACCGGACGTAATCTTTAACACACTGCCCAAACCTATAATAAGAGGTTGTCTAAAGAATTCTATTGTTCGTCGAAACTGAATAATCCAGGTGCTTGCGGAAGTTTAAAATCAGAACGATCAATTCTGAAATGGATAAGGCATAGCAATTTGGAAGCTTTTTTTATACAACCTCTTTCTTACCAATAAACCTTACATTTAGCCAAAACTCATTTATGTGGACTTTAAATGGAAGAAAAGCTGTAATAACGGGAGGTACTAAGGGTATTGGCAGAGCTACTGTTATAGAATTTTTAGAACTAGGCGCAGAAGTTTTATTTACCGCCAGAAATGCGGAAGATGTCAAGAAATTTCAGGAGGAACTTAGGGATCTAAAACTACCTGCTACGGGAATAGTTTCAGATTGTTCCTTAAAGCAAAGCCAGGAAACATTAAGCTTATGGATTAAAGAGAACTGGGGCACTGTTGATGTGCTGGTAAATAATGCCGGAATAAACATCAGGAAAAGAGCTCAGAATTATTCTGAAGAAGAATACCGTAAAGTTCTCGAAGTTAATTTGGTTTCTCCCTTTGAGCTAAGCCGAAGATTATACTCCTTTCTAAAAAATTCCGGCAAGGCAGCCATTATTAACGTAGCATCTTCCGCAGCCACGCAAGATGTAGGTACAGGCACACCTTATGCCATGTCCAAAGCGGGCTTGCTTCAACAAACCCGAAGCCTGGCTGTAGAATGGGCTATGGACGGAATAAGGGTTAACGCGGTTTCGCCCTGGTTCACCGAAACACCGCTCACCCGCGGCTACCTTGAACAGAAGGAAAAAATAGATCCTATTGTTAACCGCACTCCTTTAAAAAGAGTTGCTCAGGCAAAAGAAATATCTTCTATTATTGCTTTTTTGGCTATGGCTAAATCCTCCTATATCACCGGCCAGAATATAGTTGCCGATGGCGGCATGAGTATAAATGCCATTTAATCAATGTAATTTGTATATTTAGTGTTTAACAATTTCCGAAAATAAGGCGGAAGGCAAAACTTCTTACAATGAAAAAATTATTCTTTCTTTTGATTTTATCCATAGCACTATGGAGCTGTAATCAAAGCAATAAAGCTTGGACTTCATCTTCAGCAGAAAATACAGACCTGCCACAAAGGATAGCAGATGCGAATGGATTTGAGTCTTTTGACCAGGTCGAAGAACTTAATTTTACGTTTAATGTAAAGGTTCAGGATACGCTTAGGTCGCAAAGAAGTTGGCAGTGGAATCCGCAAACCAATGAAATTAGTCTCACCGAAAACGGCAGCACACGCAGTTATACACAAGATGAAGATTTAACAGAGGATGAGAAAGAAATAGATCAGAAATTCATAAATGATTCTTATTGGCTGTTGTTCCCTTACCAACTGGTATGGTCTGATGCAGAAATTACAGAAGAAAAAAACGCAACAGCTCCCATAAGTGGAGATACAATGGATAAATTAATAGTTTCTTATTCCAACGATGGCGGTTACACTCCTGGTGACACTTACGATATATATTATAATGATGATTTAATGGTACAGGAATGGGTTTATAAATCTGCCGATGGGAATAGAGAAATGCCTACCACCTGGGAGGATTATCAGGAATATAGTGGGTTGAAAATTGCCAAATCTCACAAGTCACCTGATGGTAGCTTTGAGCTCTTCTTTTCAGATATTTCGGTGCAATAGGTGCATTACGGTCAAAAATCGGACAGAAATATCAGGATTTGAGTGTGATTTACTCTTTTTTACCTAAAATCCCTTGTTTAAGGACCTGTCCGAAGTTAAAAACATCTGAAAATGAACAGTAAAATGGTGCGGGAGCCAGTCTGATTACATTTGGTTCACGCCAGTCGACAAAAATGCCATTTTTCATTAGGTAGTTAAAGATTTCCTTGCCTTCTCCATGTAAAAAAACCGAAATTTGTGTCCCTCTCTCGTTTTGATCTGGCGGAGTAATAATTTCGAAAGAACTCTCCACTTCTTTATCTATTTCCTGTAAAACAAATTCCAGGTAGGCAACAATTTTATTTCTTTTACGGATAAGCGCCGGCATTCCCACTTCATCAAACATCTCCAGGGAAGCAAGGTAAGGAGCAAGTGCCAAAACCGGTACATTACTAATCTGCCAGGCATTTGCATCCGGTTCCGGTTGAAATTCGGGTTCCATTAAAAACCGCCTTTTCTTATTGTGGCCCCACCAGCCTTCAAAGCGAGGCAGGTCCTTAAGGTTGTGGTATTTTTCATTAATATAGCATCCGGAAGCATTTCCGGGACCTGAATTCATGTACTTATAGCTACACCAGGCCGCGAAGTCCACCTTCCAGTCATTCAGTTTAAGTTCGATATTCCCTGCCGCATGAGCTAAGTCCCAGCCTACAAAAGCACCAATTTCGTGTCCGGCTTCAGTAATTTTCTGCATATCAAAAACCTGTCCTGAGTAATAATTTACTCCGCCAATCAGAATTAGTGCGCACTCCTCCCCTACTTCCTTTATGGTCTGTAAAACATCTTCGGTTCTAAAATTGTTTTCTCCATTGCGTTTCTTCACTTCCACAATAGCTTCGGAAGGATCATATCCATGAAATCGCGCCTGACTTGCAAGCATATACTGGTCGCTTGGAAATGCCTTTTCCTCACAAATTATTTTGAATCTTTTTCCTGAAGGCCTATAAAAGGAAACCATCAGTAAATGAAGATTCACGGTTAAGGTGTTCATAACAGTAACTTCTGAAGGTTTCGCCCCAACCACTTTTGCAAGTTTATCTGCAAAGCGCTCGTGGTAGTCCCACCAGGATTTTTCTGCCTTAAAATGACCTTCTACGCCCAGTTCTGCCCAAGCTTGCATAATCTCATCGACATATTTTCCGGCCGATTTGGGCTGTAGACCAAGAGAATTCCCCACAAAATAGATCACCTCTTTTCCATCTACTTTTGGAAAAATAAATTGATCTCTGTATTTTGAGAGTTCATCTTCAGCATCCAGTTTTAAAGCAAATTCCCTGTTATTCTCGAATTGCATAGCATTTGTTTTGCGGTAAAAATACAATTTACCAAAGAGAATCATAATTAAAAACGCCTTCCTAAATTGTTTAAATTTGCAAAAAAGAAAAGATCATGGATTTTCTGCCAGATAAAATTGATAATTATATTGTTGCCCATTCTCAAAAGGAGCCTGAGCTTCTCGCCAGGCTAAACAGGGAAACTAACCAGAAGATACTTCAGCCACGTATGCTTAGCGGACATTACCAGGGGCGGTTACTAAGTTTATTATCCAAAATAATAAGACCAAAAACTATCCTTGAAATTGGAACTTATACAGGCTACTCAGCCCTGTGCCTGGCAGAAGGACTGGCGGAAAACGGAAAAATACATACCATTGATGTGAATGAAGAACTTTACGATTTTCAGAGAGAATATTTTGAAGCATCAGCATATAGCAGTAACATTAAACAATATCTTGGTGATGCTGTTGAAATAATTCCGCAGATCCATGAAAATTTTGACCTTGTTTTTATAGATGCAGATAAGCCCAATTATCCCGCCTATTTTGATCTCATTATTAACAAGATGAATCCTGGAGGAGTAATTTTATCTGATAATGTACTGTGGAGCGGCAAAGTGGTTGAAGAATTAAAACCCGATGATGAATCTACAAAAGCTTTGCTGATGTACAATGAGATGCTGGTGAACGATACCCGCGTAGAAACAGTTATTCTACCTGTACGGGATGGACTTACCTTAACCCGTAAAAAATAAACTTACAATATTTTAAACTGACTAATTACAGGGCAAAACGCTTACCTGATTTTTGATAGGCCCAAAAGAATATAAAGGCCATTATAATACCAACAGAAGTACCCACAATAATATCTGAAGGATAGTGCACGCCCACGAAAATCCTGCTAAGCACAAAAATTACAGGCCAGATGTAAGCCAGGTAAATCCAGGAAGATTTATCTTTTAAAGCCAGGACTATAAAGGTAACCGCTGCAAAAGAAGTAGATGCATGGCCTGAGAAGAAACTGTAATTGGTTGGTTCCTGCAGGATACGTATTATTTCGGCTAAATCTGGATTGTTGTTAGGCCGCAACCTGATGGCAATTCCCTTTACAAAATTGGTAAACACCCAGGTTGTTCCAACTGTCGCAATTAGAAAAAGTGAAGTCATAACTGCCTTTCTCCAGTGATAAGCAATAAAGAAAAGGATAAAAAACAAAATGTGCAGCGGAATCCAATTTTCCGGCTGCGTTACATAAATCCAGAAGTTATCGTGAGATTCTATTCCTAAGCTGTTCAGATAAATAAAAAGCTCCCTGTCCCACAGTTTTAGCTTTTCCCACATGCTTTTTTACAGGCTAATTACAATTTACGTCTTACAGACCCGGTGATGTCATCGATATCTTCTCTTACCTTATCTATTTCACCTTTAATGTCATTGGACATATTTTTATCGATACCCTGTTTCTCGGCACTTCTTTGGATTTCTCCTTTAATATCATTGGAAGCATTTTTAAGCGACTTCATTCCTTTGCCCAACCCCCGTGCAATTTCCGGAATTTTATCAGCTCCAAAGACCATGACCAGGATAAACATGATAAATGCGATTTCGGCACCGCTTATAAATAATGGTAGTAATAACATAGCTCACAAATATAAATACAAATATGGCTAAAAAAAAAGCCGACTCGTTAAAGTCGGCTTAATATTTTAAGTTAAAAATTTAGTCTGCATTTTCTTTAAACTGTTCAAACTGGTTCTTTGTCTCATTCTCTGGCCATGTATTATTAGACAGGTCAACATCTGCAGTTTCCAGGTCGGGATCTATGGTTACTTTCACAATTTCCTTATCGGTAGCAATGGCTTTGCTCACACGATCATCATTTTTTCTCCAGATTTGTGCAGGATAAGTAACCTTTTCAGAAGTACCATCGGCATATTCGTATTCTACGATAAGCGGCATTACCAATCCTCCCGGTTTTTCAAAGACAATTTGGTAGAAGTAGTTCGGAATTGTAAAATTCTGGCGCTCTTCCGCAGAAAAGTTATCCATTATATATTCGTTAAGGGATGGGGCGTTCTCTAATACAGATTGCCCTTTCATCGTTTCCTCAAAACCTTCACCACCTTCTTCAACTACATAGAGTGCATCTATGTCATCAGCATTTGAAATTCCCTGGCCTCTTAAAAATTCCAAAGCCTGTTCTGTAGGTTTGTCTGTAACGAATAACTTCTGAACCCGCTCAATTCCAATATCCACATTTTCGGTGCCATAAAACCATCCATTCCAGAACCAATCCAGGTCTACACCTGAAGCATCTTCCATAGTCCTGAAAAAATCTTCAGGCGTTGGATGTTTAAACATCCATCGTTGCGCATAAGTGGCGTAAGCATAATCAAATAATTCACGCCCCATTACAGTTTCCCTAAGGATATTTAGAGCTGTGGCGGGCTTTCCATAGGCATTGTTCCCCAGTTGATGAACTTCTTCCGGATTAGACATGATTGGAGCGATAAAGCTCTGATCTCCTTTCATATAAGGAATAATTTTGGAAGGTATACCTCTTCTGGAAGGATACTCATCCAATGGAGCTATAGCTTCGGGATATTCTTCAGCAAATTTTTGCTCTGCAAGAAATTGTGTAAAGGTGTTTAAACCTTCGTCCATCCAGCCCCACTGGCGCTCATCACTGTTTACAATCATAGGGAAATAATTATGCCCCACTTCGTGAATAATTACACTTATCATCCCAAATTTCACCCTATCGCTGTATTCTCCATTCTCATCGGGACGTCCATAATTCCAGCAAATCATTGGATATTCCATCCCCTGATTTTTTGCATGTACAGAAACCGCTTTATGATAAGGGTACCGGAAAGTATGGTTTGAGTAACTTTGCAGCGTGCTTGCCACTGCTCTTGTAGACCACTGCTCCCAAAGCGGGTTGCCTTCTTTAGGATATAAAGAAACTGCCATAACATCTTTTCCCATAACATCTACAGCCATCATATCCAGGATAAACTTTCTTGACGTAGAAAAAGCAAAATCCCTTACCATTTCGGCTTTATAGGTCCAGGTCTTCGTCCTGTTGGCAGATCCCTGTTCAGCCTCTTCGGCTTCTTCCTGGGTCACAATCATTACCGGCTTATCAAAAGATTTCTTTGCCTGCTCATAACGGTTCATCATCTCCCGGGAATAGACTTCCTTTCGGTTTTGAAGTTCACCTGTAGCTTCCATGATGTGATCTGCAGGTACTGTGATATTCACCTCGTAGTCTCCAAACGGAAGCGCGAACTCCCCACTACCCCAAAACTGCATGTTCTGCCAGCCTTCTACGTCATTATAAACTGCCATCCTGGGGAAAAACTGTGCAATAACATAAGCCCTGTTTCCATCTTCAGGAAAATATTCATATCCAGAACGTGCCCTGTTGGTAACGTGGTTGTTGACGTTATACCACCATTTAATAGTGAACGTATAACTCTCGCCCGACTTTAAAGCTTCGGGAAGATCAATCCTCATCATCGTCTGGTTTATTGTATAATCCAACGGTTGCCCGTTTCTTGAGACTTCTTCAATATTAAAACCTCCATCAAAGGGCTCTTCAAGATATCGATTAACAAAACGTCCCGGAGTGGAAACAGGCGTCATTCCACTTGGATCTTTCTCCAGGGCCGGAGCATCTTTCTTCCGAATGTTTTGGTCCAGTTGCACCCATAAATAAGCAAGTTCTTCGGGGGAATTATTGTGGTAAGTAATTGTTTCCTCTCCATCAAGCCTTGTATTTTCATCATCCAGCACAATGTCCATCTTATAATCTGCCTGATTCTGATAATAAGCAGGGCCCGGAGCTCCTGATGCCGTACGATACTGGTTTGGAGTTGAAAAAATCTGATAAAGTTGTCGGAATTTGTTCTGGTTTATATGCCCCTCCTGCCTCTGCGGCTCCTGGCTTTCCCCATTGTTTTCCTGAGCATTAACTCCGGCAAACAGGAACATACAAAATACTGAACATACTAATCTCATTGTTCTCATTAACTAATATTTAATTTAAAGATTGCTAAAAGTAATATTTTCATTTCTATTGAATACTTATTACCCAAAATTTATGACACCACTGTCCTGGTCTTTTTCAAGTAAAAGGCTCTTTAATTGCTCCCCCTTTTTTACATGTACCACATTTTTCTGATCATCGTAAAGGTCGGTTAAAATCGCATTTGTGACTTCAATTCGATTAAAATCCGGCACATTTTTCACCTCAACATAAAGGATTAGCTGGTCACCTTCGTATTCTTTCCCCAGGTAATTAAGCTGAAATTTTTCTCCGTTTATTTGGATCTGCAACTTTTGCGAAAGGTATTTATTAATGCTGTTTTCTACATCGCCTGTCTCCTTCTCATGAGAAAGACTAATGTTTTTCCCATAACGCTTGTTGAGTACTTTCTGAAAATCATCAATAAAAACACGGCTAATAATTTGAAACGTACCTGCATCCTTTTTGTATTCAAGCTCTGTTACACTCAAATAAAATTCGTGAGATCTGTTTGCCTTAAAAGAAGATAAAGATAAAAAGCAAATCAGGACCAGGGTGATCTTTTTCATTCAGGATTTTTTTCAAATTTAAACAAACTTCAGTCCAAATTATATATTTGAAGAAAATCTGGAGCGCGCTTCTTATAATATTCCATAAGCTCTATTACTTTTTCTTCGCTCAGCAGATCATTAAACTGCGGCTCTTCAGCACAAAAATAGAAGAAATTAATTATGTCAGCTTCAGGTATTTTAAGATCATCTCTATAAAAAGAAATCGGTACCATTCCTTCTGCTTTATGCACTATCGCCCGAAGTTTTTCATTTTTCCGGACTTTCTTCAGCATCTTTATATCTCCGTTTAGATGCCCAAGGAGAAAATTTATGGGGCTGCCACCATAAGCCGAAAGTTTTCGCTCGCCAATTGTTCTTTCCTTTCGGTCAACGCGTTTAAAACCAAAATTATCCTCGATAATGTCCATTTTTGAAATATCACCGGCCAGATTTCCGGTTAAGGTTATATTACTGATCTTCACCTCATCCAGTTCATTTATCCCCGGAAGCAGTTCGACTTCAAGATAACCAGATTTAAAAATCATGGCATTAATTACCACCTCTCGTTTTTCATATTGAATCGAAGAAAATTGTAACGTATCCTTCTCCCTTACCACAATCTCGAAGGCTCCGGAAGAAGAATTGATTGTCCCGGTTTTGGTTGTCTTATTAATAATATTTATAAAACTGCTTTCCAGAGAATCATTTATAATTTTGCCCTGAAGCTTTATACTTTCCTGGGCCAGAACCTGGGAGAAACTGCAAAAGCAAAATAAAACTAATAGAATTGCACTCCGGCAAAAGCTTTCCAGGTTAAAAACAAATTTCATTGGCGGGACCTGATGATGATGATGATATGTACATGTAAACAGAATCTATTCTGAAGCTTTTAATCCCAGGAAGACCGGTGCATACTTCATGTAAAACTCCAGCAAATCCAATCTTTTTTCGTCCTTTAGAAGGTACTTCAACTGATGATTTTCTGCACAATAATAAACGAAATTAATTATTTTATCCTCCGGAATTTTTAATTCTTCAACAAAAAAACGGGTAGAAAAAGCATCGACACCTTTTTCCACCATCTGCTGAAGTTTTTCATTTGCCACTATTTTCTTCAACTTTTTTGTCCTTCCGGAAATTGCATTAAACAAAGGATCGAGTCCAACTGCTCCTCCTGCGCCTCCACCCAAAAGAGACGTAGATACAGAGGTTGATGTTGCAGCTTGAAGCCGCCTTTCTGCAGCACTTAGTGTTTCCCTGTTGGCATTAGGAATGCCGAATTGCGAGATGCTATAGGCGTCCATATTACCGATATCACGGTTTAAATTGCCGGTAAGATCGATGTTACTTATTTTCACTTCGTCCAGTTCACTTATTCCCGGCACCAGGAGTACCTTTAAATATTCAGCTTCCATTATTATCGGCGTTATTGCAACCTCCAGTTTTTCATACTGAATAGAGGAAAACTGCAAGGTATCATTAAGCCGTACCCTGATTTCGAATTCTCCCGAAGCCGAATTTATCGTACCGGTATTGGTAGTAGTATTAATGATGTTTATAAAAGAACCTTCAAGAGAATCGTTGGTTATTTTTCCTTTTAGCTGAATACTTTCCTGAGCAAAATTTAGAAATGGAAGCAAAAGAAGAATGAGTGCAAGACAAGGTTTCAGCATAAAAAAGAAGTAGAATTTTTTGCAATTATTAATGTTCCTGCCTGTAATGCTCTTTTTGTTCAAAAAGAAACTGCATTATTTCCAGATCGTTCTTAGTATAAAACATTTTCTGGGTGAGGCCATTATCTATAACGTAAAAAAGGAAGTCACTGGTATGTTCTTTTGCAATATTAAGGGTTTCTTCAAAGAAATCCTGCCCAAAACGAAACCAAATCTGGTCGGCCAGCCTTTCCGGAGAAAGTTGTGGCTCCTTTTCTTTCTTTTTACTAAAAACCGCTCTAAAAATATTCGCAAAATTAAGGCCCTGGTAATCACTTGCCGTTACATTTCCCATCGCATCGTTGCGCACATAATTAGAGCGGTAACGCTGGGGCATACTTTTAAGCCGCTGCAGTTCCGGGGCGGCAACCCATTGTTTTTCGCCACCTATTACCCTGATCCTTTTTGCATCTACCTCAATAATTCCTGAAAGATCACTTATTCGCACCTCGGGAAGGTCATTAACGGCAGCATTCAGATTAATGGTCATTGTACGTTCTTCTATAAGGTTTGCTGTAACTACGATGGTAAAATCTTCAAATTGTACTGCTGAAAAAAACAGGCTATCACTTTCCCGGGCCTGTATCTGGAAATCCCCATTTTCGTCAGTAATTGTTCCGGCGCGTGCATTTATATTGAAAATGGTAATTCCACCGGCATCATCGCCAGGCGGCACAAGTATACGGCCATCCAAAAAGGTACGGTTTTCCTGTGCACCCGTTTCAAAGGAGAGTAAAACAAGAAAAAGGACAAGAAATTTAATCCACAATACTTTCATTCTTATAAAGTAACAATAGTTCCCTCTAATAATTACAAATAGCAGTCTAAATTCCTCTTAAAAAGTCAATTTTTCTACTTTTACAAAAAATAAAACTATGAAAAACGCAATTCTTGCCAGTACTTCCACCTTACATGGCCAGCATTACCTGGAATACCTGCTTCCGGAGATAAAAAATCTATATAAAGGAGCTTCCGAAGTCATTTTTATTCCTTTTGCAAGGCCCGGAGGCATTTCTCTTGATGAATATACTAAAAAAGCGGGTGATGCCTTCAAAATGGCAAATATCGACCTAAAGGGAATCCATGAATTTGAAGATCCCGAAGGTGCTATAAAAAATGCCAAAGGTATTTTTACCGGGGGCGGAAACACTTTTTTGTTAGTTTCAGAATTATACCGGAAAAAATTAATGCAGCCGCTTAGAGAGGCAATATTTTCGGGAGCCGCTTACCTGGGAACAAGTGCAGGCACCAACATTACCGGGTTAACGATGCAAACCACCAACGATATGCCTATAGTTTATCCCCCCAGCTTTAAAACGCTGGGAATTGTTCCTTTCAATATTAATCCCCACTATTTAGATCCTGATAAAAATTCTACTCACAAAGGGGAAACCAGGGAGACCCGCATAAAAGAATTCCATAGTATAAATTCCCAGCCGGTAGCAGGCCTTAGAGAGGGAAGTTGGCTGGAGATTGCCGGTGATAAAATAACGTTAAAAGGAAGCCTTAGTGCCCGAATCTTTGAAAAGGATAAATTACCTTACGAAATAGAGACAAATAGTGCTTTAACCGATCTTAATTAGTATGGATTATCAGAAAATTCTTGACAATATTTATGAAGAAATGAGCTATCGTGATGTAAGCGGCAAAGTAGCCTCTTACATACCGGAACTCGCCAAAGTAGATCCAAAAAAGTTTGGAATGCACCTCTATTGTGGCAAGAAGCAGCACTACAGCTTTGGCGATAGCGAAGAGAATTTTTCTGTACAAAGTATTACCAAAGTATTTACGCTGGCGATGACCATGAACATTATGGGAGAAGACCTTTGGCGCCGTGTAAATGTAGAACCTTCAGGAAATCCTTTTAATTCCCTTACCCAGCTTGAGCAGGAAAACGGAATCCCACGGAATCCTTTTATTAATGCCGGGGCGCTGGTAATTTCAGATATCCTTGTAGACCATCTTGATAATCCTAAAGAAGATCTTCTGGCTTTTGTGAGAAAAATAACCGGAGACGACGATATCCATTATGATGAAACTATTGCTATTTCAGAAAAATCGAACGGATATCGAAATATTGCCCTGGCAAATTACATGAAGGCGTTGGGAAACATTAAATGTGATGTAGATCCAATCCTGGATTTTTATTTTCACCAGTGTTCCCTGGCGATGTCCTGCAGGGATCTCGCCAAAGCGTTTATGGTTTTTGCAAACAAAGGCACCATCCTGGAGACAGGTGAGAGTTTTATTGAGCCTAAAATTGTAAAACGGATAAATGCACTTATGCAAACCTGTGGTTTCTACGATGAAGCCGGTGAATTTAGTTTTGAAGTCGGTCTTCCCGGAAAAAGTGGTGTGGGCGGTGGTATTGTGGCCATCCACCCAGATAATTATTCGGTTGCAGTGTGGAGCCCTATTTTAAACCCTAAAGGAAATTCTGAACTTGGGATGAAAGCACTGGAAAGGTTGACTACACTCACAGGAGTTTCGGTTTTTTAAACTGAAACCTTTAAGCAAGAAATTTATTATGCTGCCATGAACCGACGAATACTTGGTAATAAAAAAATGCCTTCCGTTTTCACAGAAAGCATTCTTTTATAAACTGAACACTATTAAAATTTAAAGCGCAGCTACGTGCTTAGTCAATTGAGACTTAAGGTTAGCGGCTTTATTGTCATGAATGATATTCTTCTTCGCTAATTTATCTACCATAGAAACTACAGAAGGTAACAATGCTTCGGCTTCCTTCTTATCAGCTTCCTTCAGTTTCTTGATAGCATTCCTTGTAGTTTTGTGCTGGTAGCGGTTTCTAAGACGCTTAGCCTCATTACTACGTATCCTCTTTAACGATGACTTGTGATTTGCCATTACAAATTCTGTTTAAATTATTTTCTTAAAAGTAGTCCGTAGGGGAATCGAACCCCTGTTACCAGGATGAAAACCTGGCGTCCTAACCCCTAGACGAACGGACCATGAATTATTTCAAATATCGATCTTTTTCGATCACTTAAATACAAATTTCAAAATTTGTACTTGTTGTAGTCCGTAGGGGAATCGAACCCCTGTTACCAGGATGAAAACCTGGCGTCCTAACCCCTAGACGAACGGACCATTTTTTGTTTAATTGCGGATGCAAAAATACAACTATTTTTGAATGGCGCAAATGTGAAACAAAAAAATTTTAAAAATTAATACGCCTTTGCAAACAGTACCCTCTGGGAAGAAGGTTTCCCTGTTAGCACACAACTACCTTCCTCCTTTTCCTGATTAAATGGTATACAGCGTATTGTAGCTTTTGTAAGTTCTTTTATCTTATTTTCTGTTTCTGGTGAACCGTCCCAATGAGCAGAAATAAATCCTCCTTTTTCTTTTAAGACTTTTTTGAATTCGTCAAAAGAATCTACTTCAGTAACATGAGAATCTCTAAATGATTTAGCTTTTTCAAATAATGAATCCTGCATCTCAGTCATTAGTGCGCTTACCTTTTCCACCACCTCATCCTGATTTACAAACTCTTTACTTAGAAGGTCCCTCCTTGCCAACTCTACTGTTCCTTTTTCAACATCTTTTGGACCAATAGCAAGGCGTACCGGCACACCCTGAAGCTCATATTGGGCAAATTTCCAACCCGGCTTTTGCGTATCACGATCATCATACTTTACAGAAATCCCTTTCGCCCTTAAGTCTGAAGTTAGCTTATTGGCTACTTCAGAAATTTGGGCTAACTGATCTTCGCTTTTATAAATAGGAACTATAACCACCTGAATTGGCGCCAGATTTGGAGGAAGTACAAGCCCGTTATCATCACTGTGCGTCATAATGAGCGCACCCATTAGCCTGGTAGAAACCCCCCACGATGTAGCCCATACATGCTCGAGGCCACCTTCTTTTGATGCAAATTTTACATCAAAGGCTTTCGCAAAATTCTGCCCGAGAAAGTGAGACGTTCCTGCCTGTAAAGCTTTGCCATCCTGCATAAGAGCTTCAATGCAATACGTCTCTTCTGCTCCCGCGAAGCGTTCATTTTCAGTTTTACTTCCTTTAACTACCGGAATAGCCATAAATTCTTCAGCAAAAGTGGCATAAATATCATTCATCTGCATCGCTTCATCCAAGGCTTCCTGCTTGGTGGCATGCGCAGTATGACCTTCCTGCCAAAGAAATTCGGCCGTACGAAGAAATAGTCGTGTTCTCATTTCCCACCGTACAACATTCGCCCATTGGTTGATAAGTATGGGCAAATCCCGGTAAGACTGCACCCAGTTTTTATAAGTGTTCCAGATAATTGCTTCAGAAGTAGGCCTTACCACCAGTTCTTCATCAAGCTTTGCTTCGGGATCCACCATTAATTTTCCCGGCTCGTCAGGATTGTTCTTTAAGCGATAGTGCGTTACAACCGCACATTCCTTTGCAAAACCTTCGGCATTTTTTTCTTCAGCTTCAAAAAGGCTCTTTGGAACGAATAGCGGAAAATAAGCATTTTGGTGCCCCGTTTCCTTAAACATCCTATCCAATTCGCCCTGCATCTTTTCCCAGATTGCATAACCATATGGCTTTATCACCATACAGCCGCGAACTGCCGAATTCTCTGCGAGATCGGCTTTTACAACCAGTTCGTTGTACCATTTGGAATAGTCTTCACTCCTGGTAGTTAATTTCTTCCCCATTAATCAAGTATTTGGCATAAAACTTGTGTTTTATTACTTACAAGTTAAATCCCCTGTTAGTTAGCGCAAAACTAACTAATTTTGAAATGTTCAACAATAAAATACAAGCTAATGATACGCAATTACAACATATCCCGAAAGATTACCTTTTTCATGGCTCCTGTATTTTTGCTATTATTAGCGTCCTGCGGTTCTTACCAGTACACAGGCTATGGAAATGATGGCATTTATGGTGATCCTAATCCAGATGTTCGATATGACCGAAGGACTGATACCAGACAGGAACGTTATGCAGAAACCGAAAACAATAACGGCAATAGCAATTATTACAAAAATCTGTTTGCTGAAAAATCCCAGATGTACAATGACGTTCTGGAAAACGGCGCCATTTTTACTGATGTAGAATCTTATTCTTCTGCAGAAGGGCAGGAAGAGGAATACTACAATGATTCTATGGCTTATACAGGTGGTTATGCTCCATGGGGCGCAGATCCTGATGAATATACTGTTAATATTTATAATAGCGGCTGGTACGGCGGACTGTATAGTCCTTACCGTTGGGGCTGGGGCAACCGCTTTGGCTATGGTTATGCCGGTTATGGTGGATACTGGGGCAATCCTTACTGGGGAGCATGGGATCCTTATTGGGGATCAGGCTTTGGACATCCTTTTATGGGTGGTTATGGTATAGGCTTCGGTTGGGGTTATTCTGGTTTTTTCAACCCTTATTTTTATAATCGTGGACTTTACAACCGTGGCTGGTACGGCTCTCCGTACTACCGACATTACGACAACAGACGTGAAGTGGCCTATAACGAAGGAAGAAGAAACTCCAGGCAATCTTATACCGGCAGGAGCAATAGAAATACATCGGCTACCAATGCACGAACAAGAAACTCCTCTTATTCCCGCAGCATTAGGGAAATAAGAAGTAACAGAACTGCAGATTACAGCGGTTCCCGTAGCAGATCTGTAAGATCTTCTAATGATAATTCCAACGTTTATAGTAGAAGCAGGACCAGATCTACTCCTGTAAGAGTAAATTCAGAATCATCAAGAAGAAATACTTCTTACCAAAGATCCTCCTCCCCTACCAGGAGTAGAAGTACACAAACAAGATCTTCCACCCCTACAAGAAGTAGCAGCGGAAGAGTGCGCAGCTCCGGCAGCTCAGGAAGAAGCAGTTCCGGTACCAGAAGCTCCGGTGGAGGACGATCCTCTTCAAGAGGAGGCAGAGGATAATCCCGGCTGCTTTACCAAAAAATTTTACAGTAGACCTTACAGCCAAACACTGTAAGGTCTTTTGTAAGTACCTCATTTAAAAAATCTTAAATACCATGAAAAAGCTTTTTTCCATTATTTGTTTTGGATTGCTATCCATTTCCTACGTAGCAGGACAAACAAGTGCAGATGCCTATAGATATTCTTCAGAAGAATTAACAGGAACAGCTCGTTATCGCGCAATGAGTGGTGCTTTTGGTGCCCTTGGTGGTGATATATCTGCATTAAATACAAATCCCGCCGGTTCTGCGGTTTTTTTGAACAGTTTCGCTACAATTACTCTGGACCACCGCAATTCGGAAAATTCGGTGAATTACTTTAACGGATTAACCACCAGCGAACGTTCAGATTTTAATTTTTCCCAGGCTGGAGGGGTTTTGGTATTTCAGGGAAATGGTGAAAGCCCATGGAAAAAATTCACCTTGGGTCTAAATTTTTCTGAGACCAGCAACTTTGATGACAACTTTGTTGCCAGGGGAACGAGCAATACTTCCATAGACGAGTACTTTTTGGGCTATGCTGATGGTGTTCCTTTAGATCTACTGGAAACAGTAGATGGAGAGGACGTGACAGATCTGTATACCTTCTTGGGTGAAAATCGGGGTTTTGGAGCACAGCAGGCAATGTTAGGCTACCAGGGTTTTATTATCGATCCTGTGACTACAGATCTGGAAAACACCTCTTACACCTCGGCTATTTCGGAAGGTAGTTTTGCACAAAATTATGCTCTGGCATCTACCGGGATGAACGGTAAATTATCTTTTAACTTCGCAACCCAGTATCAGGATTTTCTTTACCTGGGAGTTAATTTAAACAGCCATTTTTTGAACTACGACAGCACCACCCTCTTTACCGAATCAAATAGTAACTCCGGAAGCAATACTACGTATGTGGAATTTGAGAATAACTTAAGCACGACCGGTGATGGCTTCTCGTTTCAACTTGGCGCTATAGCAAAGGTAAATCAGACGGTGAGATTAGGTGCTTCTTATGAGTCGCCCACATGGTACAACATAAGGGAAGAAACCACGCAGTACCTGGAAACAGATAATAACGTGGAGGGAACTACAGTTGTCTATCCCGAGGCCATTAATGTTTATCCTGATTACACCCTTAAAACCCCCGGAAAATATACCGGAAGTCTCGCATTTTTATTTGGCGGGAATGGATTGATTAGCTTTGATTACTCTTATAAGGATTATACCAATATGGAATTTCGTCCCGAAAATGATCCCGACTTCAGCATCCAGAATCAGGATATTTCAGAAAATTTTCAGGCTGTGTCGAGCTACAGGATTGGTGGAGAATACCGTATCCAGGACTGGAGTTTACGTGGAGGCTACAGGTTTGAAGAAAGTCCTTATAAAGATCAGGGCGATATAGGAGAAGTGACCGGCTATTCTGGTGGACTTGGATATAGCTTTGGAGCTGTTAGACTGGATTTAGCTTATAATAAAACAGAATATTCAGATTCCAGGGAATTATATAACGTTGGGTTGACAAATACGGCAAATATCGATCGTGATATTTCGAATTTTGTAATTTCCCTTAGTTTTGGTCTATAACAGAGAAAGATACTTAATTAACATAGAGGGACTAAAAAAACAGCAGGAAGCTTCTTGCTGTTTTTTTAGTCTCTTTTTTTATCGAATAAGACTAAAGTTACCTCTGAACTCACCAGTTTCAGCAGTTGACTCATTCACAAATATAATTTTAAACCAGTAATCATCGGCAGGAAGATCTTCACCTTTTACGGTACCATCCCATCCGGGACCAGAAGGTGAAATTTGCTTCAACAGCCTTCCATACCTATCAAAGATATAAATAATCCTGATTGTTAAATTGCTTTCATCATTTTCATTAACAAGGGTCCAGGTATCGTTATAACCGTCGGAATTTGGTGTAAAAAAGCGCATATAACCTACAATACTTAAATCATCGGAACTGGTAATACCGCAGCCATTGATTTCCCTTGCCCTAACCACATGATTCCCCGGCTTCACATTTTGGAAGACGGCACCAGATTGCCAGCTTCCGTCATCGAGTTGGTACTCATATTCTGTTGCTTCGCCAACACCCTGCATAGCTTCAGCCGTTACGGTAGTCCCACCTGTAAAATCACTTCCTTCAATATTAATAAGCACTTCAGCAGGTGCTGAAGTGTATCGCAATTCAGTCTCGAAATTCCGGGTGCACCCGGTTTCATTATCAGTAAGGACCAGCCTGTAACTCTGTAAAGGCGGAACTTCAGAAAAAACGAGAACCGCTTCATTGGAGACTATTCCGTTATTATTTCTCCACTGGTAAGAATATCCTGTTCCCAGGTCACTCCCAATCACTATTTCACTTTGCAAATCTCCATTGGGATTTAAGCAAGCCTGGGTTATCTCATCAAGATTTACTTCAGGAAAAACCGTTTGATCAAAACCAAAGGAAACCAAACTAGATCTGCAGCCACTCTCTACCCCCACAACCTGTGCAAAAATCTCTTCACCTTCTTCCCAAATGTAGGCTGCAGGAGAATTAACCGGGATGTCTTCCTCTGCCGCTTCTTCAGATTCATAATACCTCACATTGTAATTTTCCCGGTTTGAATTACCAGATAAAATTTCGGCAGATGCTTCTGTTAAATTTACAGGCTCACCTTCCTTAGAACAGATTACAAAATCTGCGGGTAAAGTAGCCACAGGCTCATCATAAAATGTAACATTCACGTCATCCTCTGCAGTATCGTCTGCTTCAGCACCGTAAACCACAACCCTGTAATTACCGCTATTAATAACGCTTAAAGTTGAATTTGTTTCATCTGCAAGGATATCATATGTTCCAGAAGCTTCATTATAGACATACCATTCATAATCTATTGCTCCATTTGTTGTACCGTCCAGAATAATCTGTTCGTCACCACAACCTATCCTGTCCTCCCCCAGTGTACTTTCCAGGATACTACAATCTGTCGCACCGGCACCAGTCTGGGAAGAGTTGGTCTGCTGCAGACTGATATAACCCGGAGACTCCGAGAAATTGGTGATAAGCACAATATAAATATCATCAGCCCGGGCGTTATTAATCGTCATACCCTCTACAGCCGATTGTGAAAAACTACAGTCTACAAGATTCTGGCGGCTAAGAGCAGCATTATTACAATAATCTTCATCTTCATTAAAAGGGCCCCAAACAGCAAAGTCTACGTCCAGGCTTTCTCCTGAACCATTTTCATTCTGAAATTGTGAAATTTTAAATTGCAGATTGCCGGAATTTTCTATCTGAAGATAAAACCACGCAGGATATGGTTGTGAAACCAGGCAACCATAATATGGACCTGCCTGCCCATCGGACAAAGAGCCGCTTAAAAAATTTGAATTTGGAAATACCAGTTCCTGATCCCCCGCACAAAAAGGTTCAACATCCTCACACAAGCTGCCCTGCCCGTAAGAGTTACCTGTCGTTAAAAGTAAATATATCGCAATTAAGTGTATGAAAAATTTAGGTTTCATCAAATATTGGCTCTGCTGCAAATTAAAGAATAAAATCCTAATACTTTTTATTACGCTTTCAATTAACTATTCTCCTGAAAGCTTATAAATATGTATCTTTGCAAGCTAAACTCCCGGTTTACGACTATTATTGTAAAAATAGGATGAAAATAGATAAGATTTTGAACGAAATAGATGAATTTGGAGAAGCGCACGCAAGTAGTAGTGCTGAAACTCCCCTTCGTGATGATGCTTTCGAAATAAGCGATCTTGAAAAAATTGAACTTATAAAGCAAGATGTAAATAATATCATGAAGACCCTGGGACTTGATTTAACAGATGACAGTTTAAAGGGTACGCCACAAAGAGTAGCAAAGATGTTTGTTAATGAGATTTTCTCTGGTCTTGACCCAAAGAGAAAACCCAAAGCATCAACATTTGACAATAAGTACAAGTATGGAGAAATGCTTGTCGAAAAAAATATCACCGTCTATTCCACATGTGAGCATCATTTATTGCCTATCGTTGGTAAAGCACACGTGGCCTATATCTCAAATGGCTCTGTTGTAGGCCTCTCCAAGATGAATCGTATTGTAGATTATTTTGCCAAGCGCCCGCAGGTACAGGAGCGTTTAACTATGCAGATTGTACAGGAATTACAGCACGTACTTGGAACAAAAGATGTTGCCTGCGTAATAGACGCAAAACATTTATGCGTTAACAGCCGGGGAATAAGGGACATCGAAAGTAGCACGGTAACCAGTGAATTTGGGGGTGCTTTTAAAGAAAAAGAGACTAAACGTGAATTTCTGGACTATATTAAACTTGAAACAAATTTTTAACCAGCGTAGAATTCATTAAATAACAGGGCATTTATGGCGCTTTACCAGGAACAAAGCTTACAAATTTATAACTCCATGACGGGGGAAAAGGAGAAATTCACTCCTATTAATGAAGGTAATATTGGAATGTATGTTTGCGGGCCAACGGTTTACAGCAATGTTCACCTGGGCAACTGCAGGACCTTTATTTCCTTTGATCTTGTTTTTAGATACTTAAAGCACCTGGGATATAAAGTGAGGTATGTTAGAAATATCACAGATGCAGGACACCTCGAAAATGATGCTGAAACCGGAGAGGATCGAATAGCAAAGAAAGCACGGCTTGAGCAGATTGAACCTATGGAAGTTGTGCAGCGCTACACGATTGATTTTCATAACATCCTTGAAAAATTCAATAACCTCCCTCCCAGCATAGAACCTACAGCCACTGGCCATATTGTGGAACAAATCGAGATCATTAAAACCATTATTGAAAACGGATTTGCTTATGAAGCTAATGGCTCGGTTTATTTTGATGTCTTAAAATTTAATGAGGAGAATAACTACGGAAAATTGAGCGGCAGGGCGATTGAAGATATGATTGCCAACACCCGGGAACTTGCCGCACAATCTGACAAGAAGAATCCGCAGGATTTTGCACTTTGGAAAAAGGCAGAACCGCAGCATATTATGAGGTGGCCTTCACCCTGGAGCGACGGCTTTCCCGGATGGCACCTGGAATGTACAGTAATGAGCACAAAGTACCTGGGAGAAGAATTCGATATTCACGGAGGCGGAATGGATCTGAAATTTCCACATCACGAATGTGAAATTGCCCAGGGAGAAGCTGCAACCGGAAAAAGTCCTGTAAATTACTGGATGCATGCCAACATGCTGACCTTAAATGGGAAGAAAATGGCAAAAAGTACGGGTAACAATATTCTGCCGAATGAAATTTTCAGTGGAAATAATGATATTCTGGAGAAAGCTTTTTCCCCAAATGTCACCCGGTTCTTTATGCTTCAGGCAAATTACAGGAGCATTCTGGATTTCTCCAACGAAGCACTTGCAGCAAGTGAAAAAGGCTTTAACAGGTTAATGGAAGCTTATCATTCCATAGAAAATCTTCCAGATAACAACTCCTCTTCTTTTTCTTTAACTGAATGGAGACAATCTTGTTACGACGCCATGAATGATGATTTTAACAGCCCTGTTCTAATTGCCAGGTTATTTGATGCTGTTAAAACAATTAATAACATCAAAGAAGGAGCTTCCACTATTACTCCTGAAGATAAAGAAGCACTGAAGAAAACAATGGCCGATTTTATGTTTGATGTGCTTGGATTGAAGGACGTTTTGGAGGAAAACAATAGCTCTACAGACAAACTTTCCAATACCATAGAACTGCTTATAAGACTTAGAGCGGAAGCGCGGGCAAATAAAGATTTTGCCACGAGCGATAAAATCCGGGATCAGTTACAAGAAATCGGGATTCAGTTAAAAGACGGGAAAGAAGGAACTACATTTTCATTAAATTGATCCTGTGGAGCGGTGGCTGGCATATCCGTTTATACTCCTGGTAAAATTTTACCGGAAATTCATATCTCCCGTAACCCCTGCTACATGCCGTTACACCCCCACCTGCTCCCAATACACGCTTACTGCCCTTTACAGGTTCGATTTTTTTAAAGGCGGATGGCTGAGCTTAAAGAGGATATTAAGTTGCCATCCCTGGGGAGGCTCGGGATATGATCCCGTTCCTTCAAAATCTGCACATAAATGATATGGCAGAAACATTCAAATATGTATATTTACTTTCTTAACACATAATTTCCTTTCATGTTATTTAACGCCATACAATGGAATCCTTCAGAAGGCCTGGATTTGGGTTTTTTTATGCTTCATTATTACAGTTTGATGTTCCTTATCGCTTTTGGCCTGGGATGGTATATCATGAAAAGTATATTTGTTAGGGAGAAGATTGAAATTGAAAAGCTCGATTCTCTCTTTATTTATACCGTTTTGGCTACTCTTATAGGAGCCCGGCTTGGACATGTTATCTTTTACGACTGGGACTACTTCCAATTTCACCTGCTGGAAATATTTCTTCCCGTACGTTTTGAACCCGAATTTCAATTTACCGGATTCAGGGGTCTTGCAAGCCATGGAGCAGCAATAGGAATAATTACAGCCATGTTCCTGTACAAAAAACGAATTTTGGACCGACCAGTTTTATGGATTTTGGACAGAGTTGTAATACCGGTAGCGTGCGGAGGTATTTTTGTGAGATTAGGTAATTTTATGAACTCTGAAATTGTTGGAAAACCTACAAATTCAGATTATGGAGTAATTTTTCAGAAGCTTGGGGAAACTTTTCCAAGGCATCCCGCACAGTTATACGAAGCAGTGTGTTATTTGGCAATTTTCGGCTTTCTGTATTATCTGTACTGGAAAACTGAAAAACGATTTAAAGTCGGTTATATTTTTGGAGCATTCCTTGTACTTCTATGGACAGTGAGGTTCTTTATAGAATTCCTGAAGGAGCCACAAGTAGAAGAACGTGCAGTATGGCTGTTAAATACAGGACAATGGCTTAGTATACCTTTTATCCTGGCAGGATTCTATTTTATGTTCAGGCCTTCAAAAAAACGGATGCTATGACCGGAAGGAACATTTTTCTGATTCTTGCACTCTACGGAATCCTGTTTACCGGATGTAAAAGCGATTCTGAAGAAAATGAAAGTATAGAAACAGAACCTATAGTTTTTACCAAAGAAGGAGAATTATACCTAATTAAAGCTGAAGGTGATACGATCCAGAGGATTGATATTGAGATTGCCGATAGTGATTATGAAAGGGAAACCGGCCTTATGTACCGGCAAAGTATGGAAGAGCACCAGGGAATGCTTTTTGTGTACACCACAGAATCTCCGCGTAACTTTTATATGAAAAACACTTACTTCCCTTTAGATCTCATCTTTTACGACAGTGACAGTACAGCCGTAAGTTTTCAGGAAAATGCAGAACCTTTAAATGAAGGCAACCTGCCATCTGGACAAGCGGCCCAGTTTATACTCGAAATTAACGCCGGACTTGTCGAAAACTGGAATATTGAAGCAGGCGATACATTTTCAGTAGTAAAAACAGAGGAATAAGAAATTCTTAAGCTTCGGCTAATTTTAGAAGAACTTCTCAAAATGGCAATTATCGGTCTACTCTTGTGCCCGAAATTATTCCTGCTGCCCTGTACCTTGAAAAATGACAATTTTCTGCAAGATTACCTGAAGCTGAAGGAAAAAATCGAGAGTTTTCAGAAGAATTCAGCCTAAAATCTTTTAAGGTATACCTGCAAACACATGGATGCACGAAAATGTCAATTATCGGTCTTAGAATTGATCGGAATCGGCGGAACAAAAAGCCAGAACTATCTTCAGAATAAATGCAGATTAAATTTTTAAGGTACTGCCTGAAAATGACAATTATCGACCTGATAATATTCTGAATCAGCAAAGACAATAGCGAACATCACCTTCAGAAGTAATTGCATTGACTTTTTAAAAGGCACCGACTGAAAATGGCAATTATCAGCCTTAGAATTGATCGGAATCAATGAGAGACTTAATGACATAACCTCTTCAGAATAACTTCTACGTCTGAAATCTTATCAAAGTAGTACTATAATCTAAATGAAGCTTGAAAAAAGGCAATTATCAGTCTTTAATCTAAGCAAGAAGTAATAAAAAGGCCTTCCAAGTGGAAAGCCTTTTCAATTATGTTATTTTCAGAAGAAGTTAAGCTGTGGTCGTAGTTGTACCTGCTTTTTCCACTTCTTCTTCCTCTTTCTTTTTCTTCTCTATCTTGGATTTATCGGTTACACTATCAAACATGATTGGTGTAGCAATAAATATAGATGAGTATGTACCCACAATAACACCAACTATAAGAGCAAACATAAACCCTCTGATGCTTTCCCCTCCAAAGATAAAGATCGCAAGCAGTACGATTAATGTAGTAAGCGAGGTGTTTAATGTACGGCTTAAGGTACTGTTAAGTGCATTGTTGATGGTTTTGCCCAGAGGCCAGCTGGTATGTTCATTAACGAACTCCCTAATCCTATCGAACACCACCACGGTATCATTTAGGGAATAACCAATTACAGTAAGAATTGCAGCAATAAAAGCCTGGTTAATTTCCATACTAAAAGGCATTACCTTATAAAGCAGGGAGAAAATACCCAGAACAATAAGGACATCATGGAATACCGCAGCTACGGCACCAAGGCTGAATTGCCATTTTCTAAATCGCAACAGGATATACAAGAAAACAACAATAAGAGAGCCTAAAACTGCCCAGAAGGATGCATTCTTTATATCATCTGCTATAGTAGGTCCTACCTTCATAGACTGCATAATCCCCAGAGATCTTTCTCCCGAACCGGCAGTAAATTCATCATACGAAAAATCTGCAGGAAGATAGCTCTGTAGAGCCTCATACAAGCTTTGCTGAATCTCTTCATCTACTTGTGCTCCTTCATCTTCTACGCGATAATTTGTGGTAATCTTAAGCTGATTGTTTGGACCAAAGGTTTTTGCTTCAGCACTTCCGAAGACAGCAACAAGATCCTGCTCAACTTCCGTAGGGTTAACATCCTGATCAAATCTCACCGTATAAGTTCTTCCTCCTACAAAATCAACACCCTGGTTAAGCCCCTGTACAAACAAAGATCCTATACTAATAATTATAAATATTGCTGAAGCTATATAAGCAATCTTCCTTTTTCCAAGGAAATCAATGTTCATATTCGTGAAAAGCTTCTTAGTGGCCCCGGTAGAGAACTGCAACGATTTTCCGTTTTTACCATAACCGTCGATAAATAATCTCGTTACGAAAATTGCAGTAAAAAGAGATGTTGCTATACCTATTAATAACGTAGTGGCAAAACCTTTAATTGGACCTGTACCTAATATTAATAATATAAAACCGGTTAAGCCTGTCGTAATGTTAGCATCAAGAATAGAAGAAAGCGCATTACTGAAACCGTCCCTAATAGCATCTACCTGAGATTTACCCTTGGCAAGTTCTTCTTTGATCCTCTCGAAGATAAGCACATTGGCATCTACCGAAATACCTATCGTTAAAACAATACCCGCGATACCCGGAAGGGTAAGTACGGCACCTAATCCAGCAAGGATTCCAAAAATAAACAGAATGTTCACTACAAGTGCAACATCTGCAAATATACCCGCTTTACCATAGTAGAAAATCATCCATAGAAGTACAAATACCAATGCTATTACAAAAGATATCACTCCGCTGTTTATAGCTTCCTGTCCTAAAGACGGCCCTACTATTTCACTCTGAATAATTTCTGCTGAAGCGGGAAGTTTACCGGCACGTAAAACGTTTGCCAGATCCTGACCTTCAGTAATTGAAAAATCTCCGGAAATCTCACTTCTACCTCCAGAAATTGGGCCTGTAGAAACACCGGGTGCAGAATAAACAATATTGTCCAGCACAATAGCAATATTACTTTGCTGGCTGGAAGCCTGACCGGTCATCTCTTCCCAGATTTTAGCTCCTGTACCGTCCATTTGCATAGAAACGGCAACATTACCTAATTGACCATAAGTTTGCTGTGCATCTGTAATTACACTTCCGCTTAACGGTGGCTCCATATTGCGGTTACCCTTTAGAGCATATAGACCAACAGTACCTGTTTCTTCATCTGGAACGCCCCATACAAATTTTGCATATCGCTGCTCAACTGGCAACAAGAAACGCACCCTGGACCTGCTCAAGTAATCGTTCACCTTTGCTGTATCGGCAACTCCAAAAGTTGCAAGTACCGGGCTTCCCTGGAAGCCGGGAGATTGAATAAGTTCGAATAAGGGGTTATTTCCTGCAGCTACTTCTGTAGTATCTTCAGCATCTGCAAGAAGTTCGCTAATATCCTCATCCTCTGTAGTAGTTGTCGTATCTGCAGCTGTAGTGGTTTCAGAAATCTCTTCTTCACCCCCAACAATATCGGCCAGGACATTGTTCGCTTCAAAAAGGAAATTACCTAATTCTGTATTTTTATAAACATGCCAAAATTCCAATTGGGCTGTACTTTGCAGCAGATTTTTAACCCTGTTCACATCCTTAGCTCCCGGCAGCTCAACCAGTATTCTCCCGGAATTTCCAAGACGCTGGATATTTGGCTGGGTAACACCAAATTTATCTATACGTTTACGCAACACTTCAAATGCTGAAGTAATAGATTCATCGACTCTTCGCCTGATAATTTCCTCTACTTCCTCATTAGACATATCGGGATTTATGTCGTCGCTAAGTGCTTTATTAAAGAACACATCAGGAGAAGCTAAACTTGCATCTGGAATACTGTTAAATTCCTCGAAAAAAAGATCTATATAATCTTCCTGGCTCTCTGCCTGTGCTTCATCGGCACGGCTTATAGCCTGATTAAATGAAGGATCGTTTGTATTCTCTGCAAGCCCCCGCAAAATGTCCTTAACCGAAATTTGAAGAATAACATTGATCCCTCCTTTTAAGTCAAGACCCTTGTTTAATTCTTTTTCCTTTGCACTGTTGTAGGTAATTCCTGCAATAACTTCTTCATTCCCAATAGAATCAAGATATCTCTGCTCCTCAGCATCTCTTAATTCAGAGTAATTTTCTACCCCTTCACCAACTCTTTGTTCTGCATACTCCTCAGCATCGTTTTCAACATTATTACTTATAAAGGTGAACGACAACTGGTAAAGGCATACCAGCCCAAATAAAATTGCAAAAACTTTAACTAGTCCCTTGTTCTGCATTATTCCTTAAATTATAATTAAATAGGTCTATTTTAAAAACGGACAAATATAGGGTTTCAAAAATGAAATCCCAATATTTTCTTTTTGAATATTTTAACTTTTAGACACAAAAAAAGACCACTAGTTTAGTGGCCTTTTTTAACTCTATATTACTTCTCTACAACTTGTTTAAAACTCAAGCAAACCGTTGGTTTTCTTTACACCTTCAGCGCTTTCTTTCATCTTATTCTTCTCTGCCTCGTCAAGATCAATTTCCACAATTTTCTCCAGTCCGCCTTTACCAAGAATTGCAGGAACTCCTATACAAAGATCATTAAGCCCATATTCACCTTCCAACAAGGCAGAACAAGGGAACATCTTTTTTTGATCACAGGCAATTGCCTGCACCAAACCAGATACTGCTGCTCCCGGAGCGTACCAGGCACTTGTTCCTAATAGTTTGGTTAGGGTTGCACCTCCCACTTTAGTATCCTCTGCGACCTGATTCAAACGGTCTTCAGATAAAAATGCTGTTACAGGAACACTGTTTCTGGTAGCCAACCTTGTAAGAGGAACCATCCCGGTATCGCTATGGCCACCAATCACCATCCCATCTACATCAGACGGTGGACATTCCAAAGCTTCACTTAATCTATATTTAAATCTCGCGCTATCCAACGCCCCCCCCATTCCGATAATTCTATTCTTCGGAAGATTGGTGGTTTTATGCACAAGATAAGTCATAGTATCCATAGGATTACTAACTACTATAAGAGTTACGTCTGGAGACTGTTCGATAAGCTTTGATGAAACTTCTTTAACAATCCCTGCGTTTATGCCAATTAATTCTTCCCTTGTCATCCCCGGCTTACGAGGAATACCACTGGTAATTACAGCAACATCGCTTCCCGCCGTTTTTGAATAATCATTTGTACTCCCGGTGATTTTGGTATCAAAACTATTTAAAGTAGCAGTTTGCATAAGGTCCATCGCCTTCCCTTCTGCAACTCCTTCTTTAATATCCAGTAAAACAACTTCTGAAGCAAAGTTTTTAATTGCAACATATTCCGCACAGCTGGCACCAACTGCACCCGCTCCTACTATAGTAACTTTCATTCTTTATTATTTAATTCGGTTTATAATGAGACGAAAATACAAATTATGTTAATGATTTTGTGATAACAAATGGTTAAAGTCCCGAGGTTTAGATTCTAAAGTGAAGGCCGATATTGAGATTGAAAAATTTTCCGGCCGTAGCCATTGTACTGACTTTAAAATCATTGAAGTATACATTAAAGCCGACATCGCCTTTAAATTGCGCTTCAGAATCCCCCAAATCTTCCAAAGCCTCATTAATGGTATTTAAACCAAATTTACTCCCCTGCATCATATATGAAAAGTTGGAACTGGCTACACCAAGCGCTCCAAAAATTTCAAAATTCTCATATCGCTTTGACCCCAGCAGTTCTGCAGTCCAAACATCTGCATCTACATCTATAGCGTTTAGCTGGGCAAACTCCGCCAAGTCAACAGGTTCAAAAGCATACTCTATGTCAAAAATACTGTACGCGGCAAAAGCAGCAAACTGAAAATCATCAGGTTCATTAAACCTGAAGTATTGGCTAAAATTATGCTTTATTCCTGCGCCATAAGTGCTTACCTGCACATCATTAACTGTTAATTTAGGCATGGCTCTTACAGCAAACTCTGTTTCGTAAGGAAGCCCTACGGTAACCTGTGCAAATGGATGCGCCACAAAACTCTTATCCACTCCTTCGATGGCCTGAAAAGGTTCAATTTCTGTACCCGCTATCTCTCCTTCAAAAAAGACTTCAGAAGAAGAACCAAAAGCCGTAGGAACTATAGCGTTTCTTGCACCTCCCTGTATACTGAGTGTCTCGTAAGAACCAGTAGTAAAAGTTTTTCTGCTGTCTGGAACTATTAAGGCATTCGCGTGCAGGGAAATTTCAAATTTCCATCTATCCAATGTCTGAGCAGAGGAGAACCATCCTCCGTTAGCCTGATATGCAATACTGTTCGCCGCCGGACTGGCAAAGTCATCAGCAATACTTTTTAGATCATTCACTAAGGGAATGTCGCCGGGGACCTGAGCAGTGGCAGAACTACTCCATAAAATCGTTGTAAAACAGAAAAGATAGTATAGCTTTTTCATAAGTAAAATTTAGGTATTATTTGGGGTGTAAAAATAGCAAAATTTTCGCGTAAGGTTTAACAAAAAAAACAGGCCTGCAAATTTGCAGACCTGTTTATCATTTATTTAGTAAATTCTACGCATCTATATTCGCATACTTTGCGTTCTTTTCGATAAATTCTCTTCGTGGCGGCACTTCATCCCCCATAAGCATTGAGAAAATCCTGTCTGCCTCACCGCTGTTATCTATGGTAACCTGTCTTAATTTTCTACGTTCAGGATCCATTGTAGTGTCCCATAGCTGCTCCGCATTCATCTCCCCAAGACCTTTATATCTCTGGATCTGAACACCGCCACTATAACTCTCGGCAATTTCATCCCGTTCTTTTTCAGACCAGGCATAGCGCTTCTTAGAAGCTTTCTTTACCAGGTAGAGAGGTGGAGTAGCGATATAAATATGCCCGCCTTCAATCAACTCCTTCATATATCTATAGAAGAAGGTAAGGATAAGTGTTTCAATATGACTTCCATCCACATCGGCATCACACATAATAACAACTTTATGATACCTTAATTTTGACAAATTTAAGGCTTTGCTATCTTCTTCTGTTCCAATAGTAACCCCAAGTGCCGTATAGATGTTTTTAATCTCTTCATTGTCAAAAACCCGGTGGGTCATCGCTTTCTCTACATTAAGAATTTTACCTCTTAACGGAAGAATAGCCTGGAATTTCCTATCCCGGCCTTGCTTTGCAGTACCTCCTGCAGAATCTCCCTCAACAAGAAAAACCTCGCATTGTGTAGGATCCTGCTCAGAACAATCTGATAATTTCCCGGGAAGTCCTCCGATACTCATGGCTGTTTTACGCTGCACCATTTCACGAGCCTTCTTGGCCGCATTACGTGCCTGCGCTGCAAGAATCACCTTCTGAACAATGGTTTTTGCATCATTCGGGTTTTCCTCCAGATATATATCCAGCATTTCTGAAACCGCCTGGGAAACAGCCGATGTCACCTCGCGGTTACCTAATTTCGTTTTTGTCTGACCTTCAAATTGAGGTTCACCAACTTTAACAGAAATAATAGCTGTTAAGCCTTCCCGGAAATCGTCCCCGGTAATCTCAAACTTTAGCTTATCAAGCATTCCGGAAGCATCTGCGTATTTCTTTAAGGTTGTGGTTAAACCTCTTCGAAATCCTGACAGGTGCGTTCCACCTTCATGAGTATTAATATTGTTTACGTAAGAATGTAAATTTTCATTAAAAGAAGTGTTATAGACCATAGCCACTTCCACCGGAATATCGTTCTTCTCCCCTTCCATAGAAATCACATCTCCTATAATAGGCTCACGGTTACCGTCTAAAAATTTTATAAATTCTTTTAACCCTTCATTAGAATGGAAGGTTTCAGAAACAAAATTTCCTTCTTTATCTTTTTGCCTTTTATCTGTAAGACTTATGGTAAGTCCTTTATTCAGAAAAGATAACTCACGCATTCTACTGGAAAGTGTATCGTAACTGTAATCCACAGATTGCTGAAAAATACTGGGATCTGGCTTAAAAGTAACCATAGTACCTGAAAGCTCTGTCTCTCCTACGGGTTTAACAGGATAAAGCGGTTTCCCTAACTCGTATTCCTGCTCCCATATTTGCCCGTCACGATAAACAGTGGCTTTAAGACTGGAGGAAAGTGCATTTACGCAACTTACCCCAACCCCGTGCAAACCACCGGAAACCTTGTAAGAATCTTTATCAAATTTACCTCCGGCTCCAATCTTAGTCATTACCACCTCAAGAGCAGAGACGCCTTCTTTCTTGTGAAGATCAATAGGTATACCTCTACCGTTATCTTCTGTAGTTACAGAACCATCTTCATTTATAGTAACCTTTATGGTGTCGCAATGGCCGGCCATCGCTTCATCAATAGAGTTGTCTACTACCTCATAAACCAAATGATGCAGACCTCTTATCCCGGTATCCCCGATATACATAGAAGGTCGCATACGAACATGCTCCATCCCCTCGAGGGCTTGTATACTGTCTGCCGAGTAAAGTTTTTTCTTGGCTTCTTCGCTCATGTATTATGTAAATTAAATTCGTGTATTTTTGGTAACGAACAAATATAGCAAAACCCGTGCTTTTACACTGTGAGAGCGAACTTTAAAGCCTTGAAGTTATTAACAATTAATGTGGAAAACCCGGTAGCGTAACCGGTCAAAAAACCGGACGCTACGGGTTAAACAAACCACACGAAAATTTTTGATCTAAACTTTAGCTAACTCATCCAGTTGTTTCTTCGCTGTAGAAGCTACGTGTGAGGTGTTTGCCCTTCCGCTTGGGTCCAGATCTGCCTGCCATTTCGGGATCCATCTTTTCACGGTTTTAGCCGCACTTTCCTGCGGGAAGTGGTTATGGAATATTTCCCTATAGAAATAAGCCTCTTTTGTAGCAGGAGTGTTGTGTGGGAATCTTGTAGCCGCATCTGCCATCTGCTCATCTGTTACATGCGCAGCAGCATACGCTATAAGCTCATCAATCCAGTTATAACCTACACCATCACTAAATTGCTCTTTTTGCCTCCATAAAACCTCATCTGGAAGGAAAGGACGTTCCGGGGTATCAAACGCTTTACGAAGAATATATTTCTCAACACCATCATAAGTGCTCGGCATTTTTTCCTTAGGCTCGGTTTCTATGGCTGTTTTAAGGAATTGCTTATCCAGGAACGGAACACGCGCTTCCAGGCCATGAGCCATTGTAGATTTATCTGCTCTTAAACAATCTGCAGTTGCAAGCCGTTGTACCCTTCTAATTGTTTCCTTCTGAAATTCTTCAGCAGAAGGAGCGTTTTTAAAGTAAAGGTAGCCTCCAAAAATTTCATCTGCACCTTCACCCGAAAGTACCACTTTCACCCCCTTATCTTTTATTCCTTTAGACAAAAAGTACATAGGAGTACTTGCCCTAATAGAAGTAACATCATAAGTTTCAAGATGCCATACAAGCTTCTTAAGAATTTCTATTCCTTCTTCAACAGTAAAATAAAGTTCTGTATGTTCTGTTCCTAAAAATTCAGCAACCTTTCTCGCCGCTATCAAATCTGGAGCAGTTTCATCTAAACCTATAGAAAAGGAATGTAATTTCTTTCCTGTTCCTTCCAGCAATCTTGCCGCAATAGAAGATGTTAGTGAAGAATCAAGACCACCGCTCAGTAATACTCCTAACGGCACATCTGCCATTAATCGTTTTTTTGTAGCCGCAATTAAACTTTCCCTCAATTTTGTAAGATCCAGCTTTTCTTTGCCCTTTTTATAATCATACCAGTCCGGTGTGTAATATTCTACAAAACCTGTTTCGGGAGTATAATAATGTCCCGGAGGAAATGCTGCAAAGTTGGAGCATTCATCAGCCAAAGCCTTCATCTCACTTGCAAACCAGATAGCACCATCATCATCGGTCCCATAGTAAAGCGGCTTCACCCCAATTGGATCACGGGCCGCGATAAAGTCTTTACCATCTACCACAACAAAAGAAAATACGCCATCAAGCTTATCTAAAAAATCATAGCCGTATTCTTCATATAAATGAACAATAACTTCAGAATCTCCCGTTGTACGGAATTGATGATCTTTTAGTTCATTATTTCTTAGTGCCTGGTGATTATATATTTCACCATTATGAATCATCCAGGCAGATGAAGTACCCTGGATAGGTTGTTTTCCTGTTTCTAAATCTACAATAGAAAGTCTTTCGTGACTTAATACGTAACCCTCTTCGGTTACATGAACATCACTTTCGTCCGGCCCACGGTGAGACATCCTCTTAGACAGGCTGCTTACTTTCTCTTTACTTAATCGATCTCCGATTACTGCTAAAATTCCACACATGACATTTATGTTATTAATTTGATACAAATATGGGTCGAAGCTTACAGTTTTTAAACACTAAAAACACAAATGATTTCATTTAAAAACTTCTTATCTGCAATTTAAACCCAGAAGGTAGCTACTGCACAAATATGCTCTTCAAAATCTAACAGATGTAAAAATTCTGCACTTTAACAGCATCTAAGTAATTCTTTAACATGAAAGACGTTACCCCTACAGTATATTTATAGAAAATATAGAAATAGTTAACATTAAAATTTAAAAGAAGAAATGAAAAAAATATTAATAGCAGTATTTGGACTAATGCTAACATTAGGAAATGCACAGGAAGAAATGGATGGTGCGCCTAATTTCTCAAAGATGGACAGCAGCCCGATGGACCTTGCGCTCTACAGGAATCAAAATGAAGAACCTATTGCCCGGGTTATTTACAGCCGCCCGCAGAAGAGGGATAGGGAAGTATTTGGAAAACTTGTACCTTACGGTGAGGTATGGCGAACAGGGGCCAACGAGGCAACAGAACTTACGCTTTACAAAGACATGCAGGTAGCCGGAGAAAAGATCCCTCAGGGAACTTATACGCTCTACACGGTTCCAAATGAAAAGGAATGGACAGTGATCCTCAATAAGAAAACCCTAACCTGGGGAGCTTATGAGTACTCCAGCGAACAGGATCTTGTAAGGATAAATGTGCCGGTAAGAAAAGCTCAAAACAACATTGAAGCTTTATCTATGGCATTCCAGGAATCCAACAACGGTGCCGATCTTCTTATAGGATGGGACGATCGTTTTGTAAAAGTTCCTTTTGAACCAACAATGTAACAGCACAATTTCATAAATTTAAAAAGCGCCTTTCGGGCGCTTTTTTTATGGAATATTGAGATATTTATGAGTTTGTAAGGAAACTTTCCATTTTGGGTTTTTCATTACATAATCTATAATAAGCGGAATCATTTTTTCCCTGTTGCTCCATTCCGGCTGGAGGTAAAGGATACAGTTTTCACTAACTTTGGCCGCCTGCTCTTCTGCAAACTTTAAATCGTGCTTATTAAAAACGATTACCTTAAGCTCGTTGGCCGCAACATAAACTTCATCTGTCGGCAATTTTATCTTTTTAGGAGAAAGACACACCCAGTCCCAGTCGCCGGTTAGCTTATAAGCCCCAGAAGTTTCAATATGGGTTTTACAACCTTTATCCCTAAGACTTTTAGTTAAAAGCGTCATGTCCCATGTAAGCGGTTCTCCTCCTGTTATAACCACAGTATCACTACTTGCAGCTGCCTTTTCCACCATTTCTCCAATATGAGTGGGTGGGTGCACTCCGGCATCCCAACTTTCCTTCACGTCACACCAGTGGCAGCCCACATCGCAACCACCAATCCTAATGAAATATGCCGCAGTCCCTTTAAAAAAACCTTCCCCCTGTATCGTATAAAAATCTTCCATTAAAGGAAGCATTATACCCTCATCTACCAACGCCTGTGTTTCTTTTGTAATCATAGCGTGCAAAGATACGGAAACTCTTAATTTATAGGTTCATAATCCGTTTACTTTCAAACCTGCTTTAAATTTTCTTGTGATATGTATTTAAATAGAAGTAAATTCACTTCATTCTAACCGGAAAATCTCACTTCTTGACAACCAATAAATCCTTTAGTACCTATTTTCTATTTCCGGTGATTTTACTGCTATTCCTGCTTTTAAGCGCCTGCAGCACTACCCGAAGTTTAAGAAGAGACCTGAATAAAGAAAGAAGCAACACAGAAAATATGAGCCGGGGATTTACAGGGTTTGTCTTGTACGATGCGGGTTCCGAAAAGACAATTTTCGAACATAATGCCGGCAAATATTTCACACCGGCATCTAATATCAAATTATTCACTTTTTACGCCGGACTCCAAACTTTGGGAGATTCTGTCCCCGCTATAAGGTATGCCGCCAGGAATGACAGTCTTATTTTTAAAGCTACCGGCGATCCTTCTTTTCTGAATCCTGACTTGCCAGATTCCGGACTGCTGGAATTTCTAAAGAACCGGGAAGAGCAATTGTTTTACCTGAAACCTACTTATACCGAAGAAGCCTTTGGCCCCGGTTGGGCGTGGGATGATTATAATTACGCTTTTTCTGCGGAAAGAGTTCCCTTTCCTATTTATGGAAATAAACTGAAGGTAATTTTTAAAGAAGATAATCCTCTTCCAAGCACCAATCCTTCATTCTTTAAAAATATGATTTCAGCGGAAGAAGATTCTTTAAAAAATTACCGCGGAATTCGTCGTGAACTATTTTCCAATGATTTCACTTACATTCAGAAAGAAAGCCGGAAGAATTCTGAAGAAACTGTACCCTTTATTTATTCCGAAAAATTATTTCTGAAACTTCTCAGCGACACTTTGCAACGCGAAATTCATCTAATTAAAGGCCTGCCTCAAAAATGGCAATTATCGACTTCCTATTACGGAATTGCCACAGACAGCCTTTACAAAAGGATGTTACGGCAAAGTGACAATCTTATTGCTGAACAAATCCTGCTTTTAGCTTCAGAAAGTATTGCCGACACTCTAAAATCTGACATTGCAATAGATTTTATAAAGAAAAACCACCTTAAAAGCCTTCCCGATGAGCCAGTTTGGGTAGATGGCTCCGGACTTTCGCGCTACAACCTGGTAACACCACGAAGCATAGTGAAATTGCTGGAAAAGATTCAGAATAAAGTGAACTGGGAGCGGTTAACCGCTCTTTTAGCCACCGGTGGACAATCAGGAACGTTAAAAAACAGCTTTAAAGCTAAAGAAGCCTTTGTTTTTGCCAAAACCGGAAGTATGAGCAATAATTATAGTTTAAGCGGATACGTAAAAACCGATAATGGTAAAATTTTGATCTTCAGTTTTATGAACAGCAATTTCACGGCAGACAGTGAGCTTCTCAGAAAACAAATTGAGCAAATACTACTCTTCATAAAAGACAATTATTAAAAAGTTTTTAGAAAAAATCAGTAAAATGTCTAATTTCGATAAGTCTCAACCTTCAAAAATGGAAAGAAGAAAATTTATTCAGAATATTGGAACTGCAGGAATGGCAATTCCGCTGAGTTCCTTCAGCACTAGTACGAATTTTTCCAATTCCGAAGAAATTATACGCCCTAAAGCACTTAAAGAAGGTGATACTATAGGTATTGTGAGTCCTGCAAGTGCCATTTTTGAATCTGAACCTTACGAAATTGCCCGGGAATCGTTTGAAGCCATGGGATTAAAGGTGAAATTTGGGGAATTTACCAAAAGCAGGTATGGACACCTCGCGGGAACAGACGAAGAGCGGGCAGGCGAATTAAACGAGATGTTTGGAGACCCTTCCATAATGGCAATTATCGCCCTTAGAGGAGGCTCCGGCTCGGCCAGGATCCTGGATAAACTGGATTATAACCTCATAAAGAAAAACCCGAAAATCTTTATAGGTTACAGTGATATTACTGCGTTACATCTGGCTATTTTTCAGAAAACCGGGCTTGTTACTTTTCATGGACCGGCAGCAGTTTCTACCTGGAACAGCTTCAGCACAAATCATTTAAAAAAACTCCTTTTTGAGAAGGAAATGCTTACACTTAAAAACCCTTCAGACAAAGGTGATGAACTTACGCAAACCGAAAACCGCATCCGTACAATTAACCCGGGAAAAGCAAAAGGGAAACTCCTTGGCGGAAACCTTTCGGTTTTAACCGGAATAATGGGAACCGAATATTTCCCGAAAGATTGGAAGGGAAAAATATTATATATAGAAGATATTGGGGAGAAAATTTATGCGGTAGACCGAATGATGTCACAACTGCGGCTTGGTGGTGTACTGGAGCAAATTAGCGGATTTGTCTTTGGGAAATGTAGTGATTGTGGGCCTGGCGGCAGTGGTTTTGGCTCCCTTACACTGGAAGAAGTGATAAATTCTTATATTGAACCTCTTAATGTTCCTGCATTTACCGGCGCGATGATTGGCCATATTGATGATAATGTTACTATTCCCAATGGCATAGCAGCAGAAATTGATGCTGAAGAAGGAACTATAAGGTTGTTAAATGCAGCGGTACGTTAATCTCTTAAATTTTTACAGTGGAAGAAAAGCAAAAATTTATTGATCATATTTCCTCCGGCTACCAGCCCAAAGGCCCATATATTTACCTGGGTGCGGCAATGCACGAGGGCGTAACTATTCCGGAAGCGGCTGTAAAGATTCCGTTGAAAATGATGAACCGGCATGGACTTATAGCCGGAGCCACGGGAACCGGAAAATCGAAAACCCTACAGATCCTTGCCGAAAACCTTTCAGAACAGGGAGTTCCTGTTTTATTAATGGACGTAAAAGGAGATCTTAGCGGTATTGCCAAACCTTCTAACGGAGAATCTTTTTTACACGAAAGGCATAACAAAATTGGATTTCCTTTTGAAGCAAAGGCTGCCCCGGTTGAGATACTAAGCATTTCTGAACAAAAAGGTGTACGGTTGAGAGCCACCGTAAGCGAATTTGGACCGGTTTTATTATCCAGAATTCTCGACGTGACCTCAACCCAGGCGGGAATAATGGCTATCATTTTTAAATATTGTGATGATAATCACCTGCCACTCCTGGACCTGAAAGATCTTAAGAAGGTGCTGCAATACGCCACAGATGAGGGCCGGGAAGAAATAGAAAAAGAATATGGCAGAATTTCTTCAGCATCTACAGGAGCTATTCTTAGAAAAATTGTGAGCCTTGAACAGCAGGGAGCAGAGCTTTTTTTTGGCGAACGTTCTTTTGATGTAAAAGATCTTACCCGAAAAGATGAAAATGGACAGGGCTTTGTAAATATTTTCAGGCTCACCGATATCCAGGATAAACCTGCACTTTTTTCAACCTTTATGCTGAGTCTGCTCGCTGAAATCTATACCACTTTCCCGGAAAAAGGTGACAGTGAAAAGCCAGAACTGGTCATGTTTATAGACGAAGCACATCTTATTTTTGACCAGGCTTCCAAAGCACTTCTCAACCAGATAGAAAGCATCATAAAACTCATTCGCTCTAAAGGCGTCGGAATTTATTTTGTCACGCAGAACCCCACAGACGTTCCTTCAGAAGTACTTGGACAGTTAGGGCTGAAAATTCAGCATGCTTTACGAGCCTTTACTGCCAAAGACCGGAAAGCAATAAAATTAACTGCAGAAAATTATCCGATTTCTGAATTTTACGATACAAAAAACGAAATAACTACGTTAGGTACAGGAGAAGCATTAGTTTCGGCATTAGATGAAAAGGGACGCCCCGGGCCGCTGGCAGCTACCATGCTTAGAGCACCGATGAGCAGGATGGATATTTTAACGGGACAGGAACTGGATGAAATAATCGACCATTCTAAACTCGCTGAGAAATATAATAAGGAAATTGACCGGGAGAGCGCTTATGAAATCCTTTCTGAAAAAATTAATGAAGCTGAAGAGGAGCAGGCAAAGGAGAAAGCAAAATCTGAAAGGAAAACCGTGACAAAATCAAGTTCACGGAAACATACAACTACTGAAGGAGCTATCATTAAAGTATTAACCAGCGCAACATTTATAAGAGGAGTTATGGGTGTATTAAATAAGCTTATAAAATAACCTGACCGGAATATGAAAAACAACCTTTTACTATTACTACTAAGTCTTCTCCTGTTTTCCTGCAACAACAACGAAGATAATCCTTACCTGATCACTCCAACACAGGTTGGAAAAATTAAAAAAGATACCAGGATCAATCAACTGGATTCAATTTTTGCTAAAGATTCTATCGTAAGACAAACCAGCGGGCCAGAGCAATTTAGATCAACAGATGAGATAAGAATAATTGAAAATGGCGGAAAACCACTGATGTACCTGGAGCCGCTACAGGAATTTGATTCTACAAGTACTATTGGATATATAAGGATAATGGATTCCCGCTACGAGACCAAAGAGGGGTTAAATATTAGCAGTACATTTAAGGATATTCTGGAAAACTACAACATTTCCAGAATAGAAAATACACTAAACGCTGCGGTGGTTTTTCTTGACGACATTAACGCCTATATTACAATTGATAAAAAGGAACTTCCCTCTAATTTGAGGTACGATACCGATACGAGAATACGCGCTTCACAAATACCCAATGAGGCCAAAATAAAGTACTTCATGATTTACTGGAATTGAGAAAGATTCCCAAAAAATGTTAAGTCAGCAGCTTCTTAAGCATGATTAATTAACTTTACTTAATAACCAATATATTAATATTATGATCAAGATTTTAGGATTAATTATGACTATTGGAGGTGCAATTGCCCTAATATTCGGAGTATTAGGTCTATTTGGAAGTATAGCGTTAATGTTTAGTCCATGGGCACTTGCAATTTTAGGTGTAATTTTCTTTTTTGCAGGAATATCCCTTATTAAAAGACGTAGAGATACTAATGAGCCTGATGCTCAAAGCACAACGAGGCGCACCTGATTTTCTTTATTTCAATAAAATAAAAAGGTTCCGGATATTTTCCGGAACCTTTTTATTTTGGTGCTGTTTGAAGTGCTAATCTACATTGTCATGTAGAAAAGAGTTATTCCTTCTAAACTGCAAATCATCATTATCATCCTTTCCAAGGCTCGTCCTGGAAAGTTTGCTCTCTCCCGGCTTGCTGTCGTCAAGGTCCACACCCTGTCTTTTGTAAGCCGGCTGCTTTTCTATTTCATCTATTTGAGCAGCGTTGCTTCTGAATTTATAATTAAACTCTTTCATTTTAGCGCGACGCTCTGCAGCACGCTCGATTAGCATTTCTGAAATAGGATTGTTAAAAGGATCTTCTTCTTCACCTGAATCTTCTTTTTTCTCAGGACTCGGTGCTACCGTCTTTTTTTCAAAAGCAATGGTTTCATCTTTTGGCTCTTCCTTTTTAGCAGGCTTGGAACTTTCCAGTTTTTGCTCAAATTCCATATAATCATCAAGACTGTATCGCTTCACTCCCTGCGCAGAATTTTCGGTTACCGGAATTATTTCTACCGGCTCATTAACCTCAATATTCCTGGCTTTGTATGAAGTGTTTTCTTCTTCTTTCTGTTTTTCTTCCTGTTTTTTATTCTGCGGATTTACCGGATTGGACTCCTTTTTTTCACT
>NZ_JAVRHP010000299.1:0-501 GCF_031846505.1 Autumnicola edwardsiae | reverse complement strand
ATCATTTATCGGCATCAGGTTCAAAAAGGAAACAGCAAAACGGTTTCAGGAATTTTCAAGAACACACTTCAAATCACACACCGAAGCTCTGGAAACAATGCTCGACTTTTTCTTCTATAATGAAATTTCTCCCCACGAAAGATTGGGCCCAACCGGAAGGACTATCGAAGCTTCTTTTAAGAAACGTATTAATGCAGTTATTGCCATTGTGCGTGATATGGAGAAAACACAAACCAAACCCACCGCGGCGATGATCGCCTCCCTTTTTCAAACCGAAGTACCTCAAAAGAAACCACTCATCCTGGAAAAGAAAATCCTCCGGGAGAAAAAAGAGGGTGTTTAAAAACGGGAACAACATAGTCTGGAGAAGAAAGATAATTCTGATAATAACCTGTAAAATTTCTTGCTATGTATATCACCATGACACCTCAGAAGTTAGGGGGGAATTACTCCAAAAGTTCCGCCGGTTTTGTTAGCTACCTCGAAAAGGAAAATGAAGGA
>NZ_JAVRHP010000298.1:0-534 GCF_031846505.1 Autumnicola edwardsiae | reverse complement strand
ATGATCTCATTGTCGGTTTCATTTCTAATCACCAGATCGTATCGTGTTGCTTCATCTTCAACCGAATCATCATCATCACTACAGGAAAAGTTACAAGCAACAAGTAGAATTACTAGTAAAAAAGTTGCATATTTTTTCATCATCTTCAATTTTGAATAACTTCAATGTATTAAAGATTTCTTCGGAACACTCCTAACAAAGTTCTAAATTATGTTATAGTTTTTGGAAGGCCGCTAATAAAAGCAACAATAACTTTTATTGGGGATAGTTAATTGGGTTCAACGTGGATAAGTACATCTGAAATTTCAGGGAATTTTTCCTGCAGTTCATTTTTCAAATTATGGGCAATGGCATGTCCTTTGGTAACCGAGATATCTCCTTTTACGATAAGGTGGAGGTCGATATGAAAAAACAGTCCGGCTTTTCGAACAAAGCACTTTTCAATGGCTATCACCCCTTCCACATCTTTAGAAACCGTTTTGATATCCTCAATAAAATCATCGTAAAGATGTTCGTCCATAATTTCGCTTAGCG
>NZ_JAVRHP010000297.1:0-551 GCF_031846505.1 Autumnicola edwardsiae | reverse complement strand
GGCAATGGGCATAAATGGCATCCAAGAAAAGTATGTGGTTTTGTCGATTGCTAAAGAGATTTTAAGGTTGAATAATGATTTGGATCAACCTTTAGATATTTATTTAACCAGGTATAGTGATACGCTTATTTCGTTATCGGATAGAACCAAACTGACTAAAGCCTTAAATGCTGATTTATTTCTGTCCTTGCATTGCAATCACTCTAATAATCCAGCTGCGAGAGGAATAGAGGTTTATGTGGCTAAGGCTGTGTCTAAATACTCAGATGATGCTATTTGGTTTGCTTTTCAACTGCAAGATGATCTAAATAAGAGTTTGGGGTTGGAGAGTAGAGGTGTGAAGTTTGCGAATTTTCAGGTGTTGCGGGGAACTATAGATTATTGTCCTGCTGTTTTGATCGAATTGGGTTTCTTGTCCAATCACGATGAGGGCAACTTTATTTCAGAGAACAACAACATTGAACGCATCGCACTATCGATATTATCATCCATTCAAAAATCAATAAAATTATGAAAGATATTTTTTTAGAGTTAACGAAGAGCTTGAAGGA
>NZ_JAVRHP010000296.1:0-559 GCF_031846505.1 Autumnicola edwardsiae | reverse complement strand
TATCCTGCGATAGTTGCGAGATTACCACCTATAACCTGGTGGAACAATGTGAGGATAAGACCTGTATAGATAAAGTGCAGGAGTACGGTGTAAAGAGAATTCCCGCGGTGGCGGTTGATGGAAAATTGCTTGAGTGCTGTACAAACAATGGTATAAGCAAAGAAAAACTTATCGAAGCAGGAATAGGAAAAGCCAGTTAGCAAAACCATCGTACTGAAATTAAAATCTGAAACTTTTTATGGCAGCCATTTTTGGCTGCCTTTTTTTTTAATCAAATTAAAATGTTAAATCTTTATTAATCGGCTTGCCTACCCCCCGGGCTATGAGTCGATATTTGAAAAGAGGTTCGGCTCTTAATCTTTTATTTCTGATTTCCGAACAGATCAGGAAGTAACTAAAACCATTTAAATTATGAAACCATTAAGTTCAGAAATGCAAAAATGTATCGATGATTGCAACGCCTGCATTACTGCGGCGAGAATTTGCCTTGACCAACATTTGGGGGAACCAGACATGAAAGAATGCCACAAATTTTGTCTGGATTGTATTGCTTTATGCA
>NZ_JAVRHP010000295.1:0-561 GCF_031846505.1 Autumnicola edwardsiae | reverse complement strand
TAAATAGTAAGTAATATGGCAAAGGCAACAAAAAAGGCTGTTCAGAAGAAACGCAAAGTTATCGTTGAGGCTAATGGAGAGGCACATGTTACTGCTTCTTTTAATAACATTATTATCTCTTTAACAAACAAAAAGGGTGATGTTGTATCCTGGTCTTCAGCTGGTAAAATGGGCTTTAGGGGTTCTAAAAAGAACACTCCTTATGCAGCGCAGTTAGCGGCAGAAGATGCTTCTAAGGTGGCTCACGAAGCAGGTTTACGTAAAGTAAAAGTATATGTGAAAGGACCTGGAAATGGTAGAGAATCTGCTATTCGTTCCCTTCACAACAGTGGTATTGAAGTAACTGAAATTATTGATGTTACCCCACTTCCACATAACGGATGTCGTCCTCCTAAAAGACGTAGAGTTTAATTAACAGGTATAAATAACAGGAAAGGATATTACGATTATCGAAGGACAGTGACCTTAATTCATAATCCCTTTTCTAATAAATTACAATTTAATGGCAAGATATACTGGTCCAAAGACTAAAATAGCCCGTAAGTTCGGTGAAGCTATTTT
>NZ_JAVRHP010000294.1:0-580 GCF_031846505.1 Autumnicola edwardsiae | reverse complement strand
AATAGCTACTATAGAGAAAAAATCTGGAGTATTTAACGCAAAGAGATTATAAATAAAATAGCTTTGAATTATTGCAGGCCCAAATAAAACTAATGCTTGAGCTGTAAGACTAGGTAATCTAAGCCATATGCTCAGATCGTTTTTCTCTGATTGAAAATCTAATGTGTGGAATAGTATATTGAACGGTTTAATAATTTTACTGGTATTACTAAGAATTCCCAGGTTAAATAACTCCCGACTTATTTCGTCAAATTTAATACGAAGGTCATTGTTATGATACCATCTAACTACATTAACCAAGTACAGATAACTAAAAAACACTGCAATCCCATTCAATAATATACTCTTATCGGATATTTCAATAACAGACGCATTTAGTTTCCCAATAACATCATATAAGAGCAGAAAATAAATTGATAAAGCCAGAACCAATAGGGAGGAATTTCGCCTAATTGCTTGATTGTTATTTCTAATATTATCAATAACAATAGTGAGGTAAGTCACTTTTAAAGAAGCATCTGAAACCTCACCGTCTTGCTCTGGATTTTTAAGGGATTCCAAATAATCACTTAATCCTTTC
>NZ_JAVRHP010000293.1:0-581 GCF_031846505.1 Autumnicola edwardsiae | reverse complement strand
AGATCAGAAAAATGAATTTAGGACAAGTACTATAAATGCCAAAATATTAGAAAAGGGAGAAATTAGACACATTCAGCTAAAACTAAAACAGCTATTACCATGATAATATTGTGGAGCAACATATAAAAGCAATGCTAAAATTTGTCTTCTGAAAGGATAAATTTTTGGTATGTTTATGAAATTCACGGTTATTATAGCAGAGATGGAATGAAAAAATTAAAAATTGAAGTTAATTTTAAAAGATATTCTGGAGAAGGATTGCTAGTTGTATTTAGTGAATGACATAAATGAATGTCCACAATTCAACGGTTCTGAATCTTAATGAGTTAATTTAAAGTGCTCGAATAATAGCTGAAAGTAGAAAGTATATTCAAATACCATTAATAAAAGTCAAGTAATTTTAATTGTGCTGCGTGTAATTGAATTCGCCAGCGCTCAATTTTCATACGAACCGTTAGATTATTATAACAGGCTCCGCAAATAAGATTTGCAAACAAAAATATGAATTGTAAAAATTGCGATAAAGAAGTACATCTCAACTACTGTGACAACTGCGGGCATCCGGTTAATTTTAAACGGAT
>NZ_JAVRHP010000292.1:0-584 GCF_031846505.1 Autumnicola edwardsiae | reverse complement strand
TTAAGGAGAGGGTCCTGGGTTCGAGCCCCAGCCAGATCACAAAAAATTAAGTTCTGATCATGCCGGGCGAGAAGTTTATCCTGAGTGAAGCGAAACGAAGTGAAGCTGAACCGAAGGAAGCCCCAGCCAGATCACAAAATAAGTTCTGATCATGTTGGGCTAGAAGTTTATCCTGAGCGAAGACTTTTGGCGAGTCGAAGGAAGCTCCAGCCAGATCATTTTTAGTTTAGTAAAGTTACTAAGCTACTTTAACAGCCCATAATTGATTATTTCAATTACACCCGGGTGCTGGAATTGGTAGACAGGCATGGTTGAGGGCCATGTGTCCTTTGGGCGTGCGGGTTCAAGTCCCGCTCCGGGTACTTTAGAAAATTTATTTTATTTTTTCTCCTACTCTGCACGAATATTTTCTATTTTTTACTTCTATTCAATAAACTTTAGTATACTGCAGATTATATTTTCATTGGTTAATCTTTTTGTTCTAAAATGGACGAAAAAGTGACGCCTCTAAAATGGCAATTATCGACCTTCAGCAGAAATTCTATGAACATTTTGTGGAAACAGATAAAAAAATAACCACTAAT
>NZ_JAVRHP010000291.1:0-586 GCF_031846505.1 Autumnicola edwardsiae | reverse complement strand
ACGTTATGCAGCAGTTAAAAACATTTGAACAATCAGAGATATTTAAGTTCAAAATTGTAAATTTGAGTTATGGACATAAATCTTCAAAATAAAAAAATAGAATTAATTCAGTGGTTGTCAACCCTGAATGACCAATCCATCATTGAAAAAATAATGAAGTTGCGCGAGAGTGAGAAAACGGACTGGTGGAAAGAAATCTCCAAAGAAGAAAAAAAATCTATAGAACAAGGAATTAAAGATGCTGATTCCGGAAAATTAAAATCTCATTCAGAAGCAAGAAAATTATATGAAAAGTGGTTATAAAATTCGATGGACTGACCACGCACTTTCCGAATTAGAAGATACCTTAGAACATTTAGAAAAAAACTGGACGGACAGAGAACTTAAAAATTTCTCTCAGGAACTTGATCATACAATTGAATTAATTTCTAAAAATCCAGAACTCTTTCCAACTTCCAAACAGAAGAAAACTGTTAGAAGAGCGGTGGTTGCAAAATTTAATAATCTCTACTACCGACAAAATAACGAAACCATTGAAATTTTATCTCTTTTTTCCAACAGGCAAGATCCGAACAAGATAAAAATT
>NZ_JAVRHP010000290.1:0-593 GCF_031846505.1 Autumnicola edwardsiae | reverse complement strand
TGCTTTATCCCCTTTCCAGGCTTTTACAAAAGAAAAGTCTGCTTTAAAAGCTTTCTCAAGTACGTACATTTTACCATCAAATTCGCGGGTTTCTTTTCCTTCCGCCACTTCTGTACCAAAACCTGCCGGAGTATATATTGCAGGAAAACCCTGCTGTGCAGCCTGGCACCTTGCGGCAAGTGTACCCTGCGGAACCAGTTCTACTTCCAGTTCTTCGCTTAACATCTGCCTTTCAAATTCGGCATTTTCCCCCACGTAGGAAGAAATCATCTTATCGATCTGTTTTTTGTGAAGTAACAGCCCCAGCCCAAAATCGTCCACCCCGGCATTATTCGAAATACAGGTAAGGTTTTTCACATTGAGGCGCACCAGTTCAGAAATAGCATTTTCAGGGATACCACTAAGGCCAAATCCGCCCAGCATTAAAGTCATTCCGTCTTTAATTCCTTCCAACGCATCTTCTACATTAGCTACAGCTTTTCGTATCATCTTCTAAAAATTTTATTCAGAAAAATACGAAAATAAAACAGCTGTTACAACGCGCAGGCCATAGTAATTATGGTTTCAGGAGAATTTGGTGTAAATTTTTAAGA